>JABFVP010000348.1 GCA_013362725.1 Cupriavidus sp. | reverse complement strand
GGTGTGGATGCGGAACGAGTTGGCCGGATTGAGCGCCTCGGCCGCACGGGCAATGTCCTTGTCGTTGGCGCGCGCCAGCGAGCAGATGGTGGAATCCTTGACCACCTGCGCGATCGAGCGGATTGCCTCGAAGTCGCCGTTGGAGCTCGCGGCGAAACCGGCCTCGATCACATCGACCTTCAGGCGTTCCAGCTGGCGCGCGATACGGATCTTTTCCTCGCGCGTCATCGAGGCGCCGGGCGATTGCTCGCCGTCACGCAAGGTGGTGTCGAAAATGATGAGTTTGTCAGACATGGTGTGGAGCTCCTGATTGCTTGTCGTGTGCTGTCCCCGGCATGCTGCGTCCGGGGCTTTACCGCCTGTTCCGCGCTCCACGGCTGTGGAATGCAAAACGCCCCGGCGTGCATGCAGCAGGCCGGGGCGTTGGAATTTCCTTGCGGATTCCGCGCTAAGAGGTAAGTCCGTCCTTAGCGCGCGCGCGACCCGACCTGATGGCCTAGTAGGCCACCTAGGGTGGTGCGGGCGATTAGGACTTGGCGCGAAATCATGGCTGCGACTATAGCTGACTTGGCGCGCACGCGCAACACAGGGTTTTGCCGCACGCGCCGCCTGTGGAGGTTCTCAGCCCTTGGACGGGATGCGCAGCTTCTGGCCCGGGTAGATCTTGTCCGGGTGGCTCAGCATGGGCTTGTTTGCCTCGAAGATCTTGTTGTACTCGGCGCCGTTGCCGTAGGCGGCCTGCGCGATCGCCCACAGCGTGTCGCCCTTGACCACGGTATGCCATTGCGACTCGGCCGACTCGACGTTGACCGACATCTTGTCCTCGACCTTGTCGACGCCCTCGACATTGCCGGCGCACAGGATGATCTTCTCGCGCGTGGCCTGGTCGGGTGCCACGCCGAACACGGTGACCAGACCCTTTGAGCCGTCGACCTGCACCATCAGCCCGGTCGCGTCCAGCCCCATCTTCCTGATATACGCCTCGATCGCATCGCCCGCGGCGCGATTGGCGGCATCGACCTTCTGCGCCGATGCATCCGCCGCGGCCGCTGCCTGGGCGGCCTTGGCCTCGCCGGTGCCGAACAGCTTTTCTCCCGCTTCCTTGATGAAGTCGAACATGCCCATGACATCCTCCTGACTGTGGGTGGAAAACACTGCAGAGTGCCACGCCCGGATGGCCGCGGCATGAAAACAATTGTGAATCCCGCAATGCATGAAGGGCGCCTGAGCGCCCTTCTGCAATTTATTCCCGCGGCTTCTTCTCGATCGCCGGCTTGCCGTGCATGGCCCGCCAGGCCCACAGCACATAGCCCGAAATCGCGTAGGCCACGAACAGCCCGAACAGCGCCACTGGCGGATCGGTCGAAACCACCACGAACAGCACCAGGACCAGCACCATCATGCCGAACGGCACGCGGTAGCGCACGTCGAGCGCCTTGCCGCTGTAGAACGGCGCGTTGGACACCATCGACAGACCCGCGTACAGCGTGATGCCGAACGCCACCCACGGCATCCACAGCTCCTTGACCGGCAGCTTGTTGTCGATCACCAGCCAGACGAAGCCGGCCACCAGCGCCGCCGCCGCCGGGCTCGGCAGGCCCTGGAAGAAGCGCTTGTCGATCACGCCGATATTGGCGTTGAAGCGCGCCAGCCGCAGCGCCGCGCAGGTGCAGTAGACGAACGCGGCGATCCAGCCCCACTTGCCCAGGTCATGCAGGATCCACTCGTACATCACCAGCGCCGGTGCGACGCCGAACGAGGTCATGTCCGAGAGCGAGTCATACTGCTCGCCGAACGCGCTCTGCGTATTGGTGATGCGCGCCACGCGCCCGTCCATGCCATCGAGCACCATGGCCGCGAAGATGGCGATGGCGGCGGCGTCGAAGCGCATGTTCATCGCCTGCACGATGGCGAAGAAGCCGGCGAACAGCGCCGCCGTGGTGAAGGCGTTGGGCAGCAGGTAGATGCCGCGCCGGCGCGGACGCTGGTAGGCGATATCGTGGTCGTCGACGGCTTCGTCGTCGAAGTCGTCGGCGCCGCGCAGCTGGTTGTGGCGGAACGGCCGCAGGTGGGTCACGTTGCCGCTGCCGCTGCGCTTGTTGCGTCGATGGAAGGCAACCATCTCAGTCCTCCGGTCAGGCCGCGCTCACTGCACGTCGAGTTCGGCGAGGATGGTCGACGAGGCCGACACCTTCTCGCCGATGGTCACGCGCGGGCGTGCGTCGAGCGGCAGGTACACGTCGACGCGCGAGCCGAAGCGGATAAAGCCGTAGCGCTGGCCGCGCGACAGGTTATCGCCGGGCTTGGTGTAGCACAGGATGCGGCGCGCCACCAGGCCCGCCACTTGCACCAGCGTCACCAGCTGGCCGTCGGCCGCGCGCCGGATCAGCACCGCGTTGCGTTCGTTCTCGGTCGAGGCCTTGTCGAGATCGGCATTGACGAACTTGCCGGGAAAGTATTCGACCTTCTCCACCGCGCCGTCGACCGAGACGCGGTTCGAGTGCACGTTGAAGACGTTCATGAAGACGCTGATCTTCAGCGCCTCGCGCTTGGCGTACGGGTCCATGGTCTTCTCGACCACGACGATGCGGCCATCGGCCGGGGCCAGCACCGCGTTGGGCGCCGACGGGATCGGGCGCGGCGGATCACGGAAGAACTGCAGCACGAACACCGTGATGATCCACAGCGGCAGCGCCCACCAGAAGCCCGCGCTGGCGTGCACCAGCAGCGAAATGACAAAGGCGCCGGCCAGGAACGGCCAGCCTTCACGGGCGATCAGCGGATGAGGATAGTTCATGCAGTAGGTGTTTCGGTGGAATCAAAATCAGGGCGACGCTGGCGCAGCGGCGGCGATATCGCCGGGGCCGCACTGGCCGGCTCGGTTGGTTCATGCCGCAGAGCAGCATCCGGCGCATGCCTTGCCCGAAAAGTTCGACAAGGATAACAAAAAGCCGTTCAGGTCCCGGCAATCCCCTTCCGATGATAGAAGGGCAAGGCACGGAACGCTGAACGGCTTCGGCCCGCCGCCGTGCGGCGCGGGCCATCAGGCAGCGACGCTTGCTTAGTTCTTCGACTGATCGACCATCTTGTTCTTGGCGATCCACGGCATCATCGCGCGCAGCTTCTCGCCCACCACTTCGATCTGGTGCTCGGCGTTCAGGCGGCGGCGCGAGATCAGCGTCGGGGCGCCGGCCTTGTTCTCCAGCAGGAAGCTCTTGGCGTATTCGCCGGTCTGGATGTCCTTCAGGCACTGCTTCATCGCCTTCTTGGTCTCTTCGGTCACCACGCGCGGGCCGGTGACGTATTCACCATACTCGGCGTTATTGGAGATCGAGTAGTTCATGTTGGCGATGCCGCCTTCGTAGATCAGGTCGACGATCAGCTTCAGCTCGTGCAGGCACTCGAAGTAGGCCATTTCCGGCGCATAACCGGCTTCCACCAGGGTCTCGAAGCCGGCCTTGATCAGCTCGACGGTACCGCCGCACAGCACGGCCTGCTCGCCGAACAGGTCGGTTTCGGTTTCTTCGCGGAAGTTGGTCTCGATGATGCCGGCACGGCCGCCGCCGTTGGCGGTGGCGTACGACAGCGCGATGTCACGGGCGGCGCCGGACTTGTTCTGGTGCACGGCGATCAGGTGCGGCACGCCGCCACCTTGCGTGTAGGTGGCGCGCACGGTGTGGCCCGGGGCCTTCGGCGCGATCATGATCACGTCGAGGTCGGCGCGCGGGATCACCGCGCCGTAGTGCACATTGAAGCCGTGGGCGAAGGCCAGCGCGGCGCCTTCCTTGATGTTGGCGTGCACTTCGTTCTTGTACACGTCGGCGATCTGCTCGTCCGGCAGCAGGATCATGACCACGTCGGCGTTCTTGACGGCCTCGGCCACTTCCTTGACCTGCAGGCCGGCATTGACGGCCTTGTTCCACGACGCGCCGCTCTTGCGCAGGCCGACGGTCACGTTGACGCCGGAATCCTTCAGGTTCAGCGCGTGGGCATGGCCCTGCGAGCCGTAGCCGATGATGGTGACGTTCTTGCCCTTGATCAGGGAGAGGTCGGCGTCCTTGTCGTAAAACACTTTCATGATGATTCCTTCAATCTCTGTCTTTTGTATGAGAGGAGCGGCATCCTCGCGCGCATCGTGTGCGCGCGGATCGCGCCGCCCCGGGGATACTGCGTGAAGCCGTCGGGTGAGCCGGGGCCGGTCAGACCTTCAGGATGCGCTCGCCGCGGCCGATGCCCGAGCCGCCGGTACGGACGGTCTCGAGGATGGCGGTACGGTCGATCGCGTCCAGAAACGCATCGAGCTTGACGCCGTTGCCGGTCAGCTCGATGGTGTAGGTCTTCTCGGTGACATCGATGATGCGGCCGCGGAAGATGTCGGCAGTGCGCTTCATTTCCTCACGCTCCTTGCCCACCGCGCGCACCTTGACGAGCATCAGCTCGCGTTCGATGTGCGCGCCTTCGGTCAGGTCGACCACCTTGACCACCTCCACCAGTCGGTTCAGGTGCTTGGTGATCTGTTCGATCACGTCGTCCGAGCCGGAGGTGACGATGGTCATGCGCGACAGCGAGGCATCCTCGGTGGGTGCCACGGTCAGCGTCTCGATGTTGTAGCCGCGGGCCGAGAACAGGCCCACCACGCGCGACAGCGCGCCCGGTTCGTTTTCCAGCAGGACCGAAATGATGTGTCGCATTTACAGGTCCTCCGCGCCGAGCAGCATTTCGGAAATGCCCTTGCCGGCCTGGACCATCGGCCAGACGTTTTCGGTGGGATCGGTCTGGAAGTCCAGGAACACGGTACGGTCCTTCAGGCGGAACGCCTCGCGCAGCGCCGGCTCGACGTCAGCGCTTTTTTCGACGCGCATGCCGACGTGGCCATAGGCCTCGGCCAGCTTGACGAAATCAGGCAGCGCATCCATGTACGAATGCGAGTAGCGGTTGTCGTACTCGATCTCCTGCCACTGGCGCACCATGCCCAGGTAGCCGTTGTTGAGCGAGCAGATCTTCACCGGCGTGTCGTACTGCAGGCAGGTCGACAGCTCCTGGATGCACATCTGGATCGAGCCCTCGCCGGTGATGGTGACGACTTCCTTCTCGGGGAAGGCCTTCTTGATGCCCATCGCATACGGCAGGCCCACGCCCATCGTGCCCAGGCCGCCGGAGTTGATCCAGCGGCGCGGCTCGTTGAACTTGTAGAACTGCGCGGCCCACATCTGGTGCTGGCCGACGTCGGAGCAGATGAAGGCGTCGCCGTGGGTCAGTTCCCAGATCTTTTCCACCACGTACTGCGGCTTGATGATCTCGGAGCTGCGGTCATACTTCAGGCAGTCGACCGAGCGCCATTGCTCGATCTGCTCCCACCACCGGGCCAGCGCTTCGCGCTTGGGCTTGATATCGCTGGCCTTGATCTGGGCGATCAGTTCCTGCAGCACGTCCTTGACGTTGCCGACGATGGGGATATCGACCTTGACGCGCTTGGAAATCGACGACGGGTCGATGTCGATATGGATGATCTTGCGCGCCTGCGAGGTGAAGTGCGACGGGTTGCCGATCACGCGGTCATCGAAGCGGGCCCCGATGGCGATCAGCACGTCGCAGTTCTGCATGGCCATGTTGGCTTCATACGTGCCGTGCATGCCGAGCATGCCGACGAACTGCTTGTGGGTGCCGGGGAACGCGCCCAGGCCCATCAGCGTGTTGGTCACCGGGTGGCCGGTCATCGCGGCCAGCTGGCGCAGTTCATCGCTGGCATTGGCCAGCACCACGCCGCCGCCGCTGTAGATGTACGGACGCTCGGCGTTCTGCAGCAGTGCCACAGCCTTGCGGATCTGGCCCGAGTGACCCTTGTTCACCGGGTTGTACGAGCGCATGTCGATCGACTTGGGGTACTCGTACTTGCAGGCATTGCGCGAGACATCCTTGGGGATGTCCACCACCACCGGGCCCGGACGGCCGGTCGAGGCAATGAAGAACGCCTTCTTGATGGTCGCGGCGAGGTCGCGCACGTCCTTCACCAGGAAGTTGTGCTTGACGATCGGACGGGTGATGCCGACGGTGTCGCACTCCTGGAAGGCGTCCTGGCCGATGGCGTGGGTCGGCACATTGCCGGTGATCACCACCATCGGGATCGAGTCGAGGTACGCGGTGGCAATGCCGGTGACGGCATTGGTCACGCCGGGACCCGAGGTCACCAGGGCGACGCCCACCTTGCCCGTTGCGCGTGCGTAGCCATCCGCGGCATGGACCGCGGCCTGCTCGTGGCGCACCAGGATGTGCTCGAACTTGGTTTGCTTGTGGAGCTCGTCGTAGATATACAGCACTGCGCCGCCGGGATAGCCCCAGACGTACTCGACGCCTTCTTCGGCAAGTGCGTGAACGAGAATTTCCGCCCCGATCATTTCGGGTGCGGCAGATGAATTGCTGTCGGCGTGGGAGAATTCCGCGCTGGGCATGTTCATTTCAGTCCTTTGCAATTTTCGGCAAAAAATTGTTTGGATGCTCTCTGCCGAACTTGTGGCTCGGGTTCAAGCGGTGCGCGTCTGCATGGAAGACCGCCTCATAAGCGGCCGGATGAGACAACCACTGATGTCGTGTGAACCGTCGATGATACTGCAATGCACCAGCGCGGTCTACGGTTGTTTGCGCCGCCGGCATTGGCAAGTTCCCCGGCTTTGCAAAAACTTTTCGCGGCACCATGTATGTCACCCAAGACAAAACGGTACAGCGCGGCCAAATTTTGCTAGCATCCCAGCACATTGGGGCGCCGCGCGCCCTCGGCAGCACATTCACCAGAACCGGGCACGGGTCCCGGCGCAACAAGCCCCAACCGCCTGAATGGCCACCGACCAGGAACTGTCCGCCTTTCTTGCCAGCGTCGAGCGGCGCGCCTTCAAGCAGGCCGTGTTCGCCGTCCGCGACGACGAGGCCGCGCTGGACATCGTCCAGGACGCCATGATCAAGCTGGCCGAAAAGTATGGCGACAAGAGCGCCGCGGAACTCGCGCCGCTGTTCCAGCGCATCCTGCAGAACACCATCCATGACTGGTTCCGGCGTCAGAAGGTGCGAAACACCTGGGTCTCGCTGTTTTCCAGCCTGCGCGACGACCGCGACGGCGGCGACGACAGCGACCTGCTGGAGACGCTCGAGGCACGGGTCGGCTCGGAATCGGCCGAAAGCAGCGCCGACAAGGTCGAGCGGGCCCAGATCATGCACATCATCGAGCAGGAGATCCAGCGCCTGCCCACGCGTCAACGCCAGGCATTCCTGATGCGTTACTGGGAAGATATGGACGTCGCCGAAACCGCGGCCGTGATGGGCTGTTCCGAAGGCAGCGTCAAGACGCACTGTTCCCGTGCCACGCACACACTTGCGCAGGCGCTGCGCGCGCGGGGGGTCCGACTATGAGCAGAAACGACAAAGAAATCCGCGAGCGCCGGTTTGCACATGAGGTTCGCGCCGCACTCGACGCCGGCGCCGACGCCTTGCCGGCCGACATCTCCGAACGGCTCGCCGCCGCCCGGCGCATGGCAGTCGCCCGCAAAAAGGCCGAGGCGCCCGTGCTGGTGCCGCAATTTGCCATGCCGGGCGCGCAGGCATCGCTGTTCGACGACGACGCCTCGCCGCTGCACCGCGCCGGCGCCTGGCTGCGCCGGCTGGGGCTGGTCTGGACGCTGGTCGCGCTGGGCGCCGGCCTGGTGGGCATCTACCACTGGCAGGAGCAGAAGCGCATCGAGGAGCTGGCCGATATCGACGCCGCCATGCTGCTCGACGACCTGCCGCCCACGGCCTATGCCGACGAGGGCTTCCACGTGTTCCTGAAGCGCGGGCAATAGCATGGCGCCCCCGCTTCCCTGCCCCGACGCCCCGCGCCGCCGGCTGGCCGCCCTGCTGGCCGGCGCAGCCGCCTGCTGGGCGCTGCTTCCCGCCCCGGCGCAGGCACAGGGAGCTTCCGCGGTGGACGGTACCGCTTCTGCCCATCCGGTGCACCCGGCCCAGCCGGTCAGCGCCAAACCGGCCTGGGCCGACCTCAGCCCGGTCAACCAGCGCATCCTGGCACCGCTGCAGCCGCTGTGGGATACCCTGCCGGAGCTGAACCGCCACAAGTGGCTGCGCATCGCCGCGCGCTATCCGAAGTATTCGCCGGCCGAGCAGGCCCGGCTGCAGGCGCGCATGGCGGAGTGGGTCAGGATGACCCCGCAGCAACGGCGGCTGGCGCGCGAAAACTACCAGATCACCCGCTCGCTCCCAACCCAGAAGAAGGCCGAGGCCTGGGACAAGTACCAGCAGTTGCCTGAAGAGCAGAAGAAGAAGCTGG
>JABFVP010000525.1 GCA_013362725.1 Cupriavidus sp. | reverse complement strand
CAGCGCCGCGCATGCCGCGGCGGCAACGGTCGGCAACAGCCAGCGGCGGCCGGCGGCAACAACACGGGCAAGGCTGGCGCGCGGGCGCGGCGCGCGCAGTCGGGACTGGCTTGGCATGCAGCGTTCCTGTGGTGGACCAAGCCCCGATTGTAAAAGACGCGCAAGCGTGCAGGCGGCAAGCGCTGCGGCCGGCGTGTTCAGCCGACCAGTCGTCCGCGCCGCACGCGCATGCCCTTGCGCACCAGTTCGGGCGCCAGGCCGGCGAGCGTGCCCAGGGTATCGCCGCCGTTGGCATGGCAGATCGCCACGCCCAGCGCATCGGCCGCGTCGCTGCCGGGCTGGCCGGGCAGCATCAGCAGCCGCGTCACCATTTCCTGCACCTGCGCCTTGTTGGCGCGGCCATAGCCGACCACCGCCACCTTGAGCTGCAGCGCGGTGTATTCGAACACCGGCAGGCCATAGCCGACCAGCCCGCAAATCGCCGCGCCGCGAGCCTGGCCGAGCAGCAGCGTGGACTGCGGGTTGACGTTGACGAAGACCTTCTCGATCGCCGCGCAGTCGGGCGCATAGGTGCGCGAGACCTCGCTGATGCCGTCGTACAGCGTCTTCAGCCGCTCCGGCAGGTTGGCATTGCCGTCGCTCTTGATCGTGCCCGAGGCGATATAGGCAAGCTTGTTGCCCTGCTTCTCGATCACGCCGAAGCCGGTGGTGCACAGGCCGGGGTCGATGCCTAGGATTCGCATGGAGATGGGGTAGGGAGGACGCCGACTAGTGTATTGCGTTTTGCGCGGCCGGTTGCGTCGCTGGCATCCATGAGCCGTTTGCGAGCGCCGCTAAGGTGTGGGCCTGCTGCCGGTGTACTCCCTCTCCCGCTTGCGGGAGAGGGTTGGGGTGAGGGCGGGAGTGTCCACGAAGCACGGCCGGTGGTATGACCGCGCCTGCCCTCACCCCCGGCCCCTCTCCCGCAGGCGGGAGAGGGGAGCAAACAAGCGGGAGAGACGCCGCTTGCTTAGTGGCGGAAGTGCCGCGTGCCCGTCAGCACCATGGCAATGCCGCGCTCGTCGGCGGCGGCGATTACTTCATCGTCGCGCACCGATCCGCCCGGCTGGATCACGCAGGTCGCGCCGGCATCGACCACCACGTCGAGGCCGTCGCGGAACGGGAAGAACGCGTCCGATGCCACCGCCGAGCCGGCCAGGGTCAGGCCGGCGTTCTGCGCCTTGATGCTGGCGATGCGGGCCGAATCGACGCGGCTCATCTGGCCGGCGCCCACGCCCAGCGTCATGCCGCCGCCGCAGAACACGATCGCGTTGGACTTGACGAACTTGGCCACGCGCCAGGCGAACATCAGGTCGTCCATTTCCTTCGGCGTCGGGTGGCGGCGCGTCACCACGCGCAGCTCGGACGGCTGCACGTTCCTGGCGTCGGGGCTCTGCACCAGCAGGCCGCCGCCGACGCGCTTGAAGTCGAACTGGTTGATGCCTTTGCCCAGCGGGATCTCCAGCAGGCGCACGTTCTGCTTGGCCGCGAACACGGCGCGCGCGGCGGCGCTGAACGACGGCGCGATCAGCACCTCGACGAACTGCTTGGCCACGGCCTGCGCGGCGGCTTCGTCCAGCTCGACGTTGAAGGCGATGATGCCGCCGAAGGCCGAGGTCGAGTCAGTCTTGAAGGCCTTGTCATACGCTTCCAGCGCATTGGCGCCCAGTGCCACGCCGCACGGGTTGGCGTGCTTGATGATGACGCACGCTGCGCCCGCGGCGGCGTCGAACGACTTCACGCACTCCCACGCGGCATCGGCGTCGGCGATATTGTTGTACGACAGCTCCTTGCCCTGCAGCTGCACGTAGTTGGCGAGCGCGCCGTCGACCGCCTTCAGGTCGCGGTAGAACGCCGCCGACTGGTGCGGGTTCTCGCCGTAGCGCATTTCCTGGACCTTGTCGAAGGCCAGGTTCAGCGTCTGCGGATAGGCGCTGCGCGCCTGGTGCGACTTGTCGGCACCCAGGCTGGTCAGGTAGTTGGTGATGGCGCCGTCGTACTGCGCGGTGTGCGCGAACACCTTGGTGGCCAGGCGGAAGTTGGTGTCGTAGCCGACGCTGTTGCCGTTGGCCCGCATTTCACCGAGCACCACGGCGTAGTCGGCCGGGTCGACGATCACGGTCACGTCGCGGTGGTTCTTGGCCGCCGAGCGCAGCATGGTCGGGCCGCCGATGTCGATGTTCTCGATCGCGTCCGGCAGGGTGCAGTCATCCTTGGCCACGGTCTGCTGGAACGGGTACAGGTTCACCACCAGCAGGTCGATGGTGGGGATGTTGTGCTCGGCCAGCGCGGCCATGTGCTCGGGCAGGTCGCGGCGCGCCAGGATGCCGCCGTGGACCTTGGGGTGCAGCGTCTTGACGCGGCCGTCGAGCATTTCCGGGAAGCCGGTGTAGTCGGCCACCTCCGTCACGGGCAGGCCGCTGTCGGCCAGCAGCTTGGCGGTGCCGCCGGTGGAAAGCAGCGTGACGCCGAGCGCGTTGAGTTCGCGCGCGAAATCGACGATGCCGGTCTTGTCGGAAACGGAGAGTAGGGCTTGCTTGATCATGGCAGTGGGAAACGCTTCAAATTCAAAGTAAACCGTGCTGCTGCAGCTTCTTGCGCAGCGTATTGCGATTGATGCCCAGGTAGGCGGCCGCCAGCGACTGGTTGCGCTCGGCGCGCACCATCACGGCTTCCAGCAGCGGCCGTTCGACCGCCTCGAGCACCATGTTGTACATGTTCGACGGCTCTTCGCCGTCCAGGTCGCGAAAGTAGGTATCCAGGCTTTCCCGGATGCACTGGTCGATAGCGTTGCGGCTCATGCGGCAAGCAACTCCCCGTTTTTGTTGTTGTTCGCTTCGTCTTTGTCTTGTTTGCCCTGCTCGTCGTCCACATACACCAGCCGGTCCGAGAACTGCGCCTGCTCGTCGAAGAAGGCGTTGACCGCCGCCAGTTGCTCGGTGGTGGACTCCAGCGTGTTCATGCGGTGGCGGAACAGGTTGGCGCCGCGCAGCCCGCGCGTGTACCAGGCAATGTGCTTGCGCGCGGTGCGCACGCCGGTGAACTCGCCGTAGAAGGCGTAGTGGTCTTCCAGGTGCGCGTTCATGATGGCGCGGATCTCGGCCACTTCCGGCGACGGCAGCATCTCGCCGGTCTTCAGGAAATGCTCGATCTCGCGGAACAGCCAGGGCCGGCCCTGCGCCGCGCGGCCGATCATGAGCGCGTCGGCGCCGGTCAGCGCCAGCACCTGCCTGGCCTTCTGCGGCGTGGTGATGTCGCCGTTGGCGACCACCGGGATCGACAGCTCCGCCTTGACCGCGGCGATGGTCTCGTACTCGGCGTCGCCATGGTACAGGTCGGCACGGGTGCGGCCATGGATGGTCAGCATGCTGATGCCGGCGTCCTCGACCATGCGCGCGATGCGCAGCGCATTGCGGTTTTCGCGGTTCCACCCGGTGCGGATCTTCAGCGTCACCGGCACGCGCTCGCCGACCGCGGCGACCACTGCCTCGACGATGCGCACCACCAGCGGCTCGTTCTGCAGCAGCGCCGAGCCGGCGGCGACGTTGCACACCTTCTTGGCCGGGCAGCCCATATTGATGTCGATGATCTGCGCGCCGCGGTCGACGTTGTAGCGCGCGGCCTCGGCCATCATCGACGGCTCGGCGCCGGCGATCTGCACGGCGATCGGTTCGACCTCGCCGGCGTGGTTGGCGCGGCGCATGGTCTTCTCGCTCTTCCACAGCTGGGCGTTGGACGCGACCATTTCCGACACCGCGTAGCCCGCGCCCAGCTGCTTGCAAAGCTGGCGGAAGGGCCGGTCCGTCACGCCCGCCATCGGGGCGACAAACAGGTTGTTGCGGAGTTGGTGAGGTCCGATCTGCACGGCGGTGGTGGCGGTGGTGGCGGTGAAGCGGCGATTCTGGTGGCCCGTCCCGGTGGCCCCGGCGTCGCCGCACGACAGGCGCCGCGACGGATCGGGACAGGCTGTGCGGGGCGGGAAGGAAACAGAGACGAAACGTAAAAACATGCCCCTGCCGACACTGCTGCCGGCGGAGGATCGGGACCTGTGCGAGGGCAGGATTCTACCGCCACACGGTCGCCATTGCCCAAGATTTGAGCATCCGCGGCGCAGCGCGGCGTTGACTGTGGCGCCATGCCGCGCGGCCAGTGGCGCAAGCGCCACTGGCCGCGTGCGGCCGGCCGTTCAACGGCGCATGCCGAACATCATGTGGCGCGCCAGCGCGTGCCGCAACGGCGGCAGGCATGCCAGTGCCGCCAGCGACGCGCCGCGCGCATGGGCCGCGAGCGGGTAGGCCACGCCGAACACGCGCGACAGCAGGTCGGTCACGCCGATGGTGACGGCGCGGTCGAGGCGGTGGCGGGCCGCAAATGCCTGCAGCGCTTGCGGGCTGCAGGCGCCGCGCAGCGAGTCGGCCAGCGCAAAGGCATCGCGCAGGCCCAGGTTCAGCCCCTGTCCGGCGACCGGATGCAGCGTCTGCGCGGCATTGCCGACCGCGACCACACGCCCGTTGACCGTGACCGGCGCGGCGTTCAGCCCCAGGGGGAAGGCATGGCGCTTCCCGGCCAGGGTGAACTGGCCCATGCGGTCGCCAAAGGCGCGGCCCAGCTCCGCCGCAAACTGCGCGTCCGGCAGCGCGATGCGGCGCGCGGCCTGTTCCGGCGGGCAGCACCACACTAGCGCGTAGCCGGGCGTACCGTGTTCCTCGTGCGGCAGCAGCGCCAGCGGACCTTCCTCGGTAAAGCGTTCCCAGGCCCAGCCGGGCTGCGGGCGCGAGCAGCTCACATGGGCGATCACCGCGGTCTGGCGGTAGTCGCGCGTGCGAGCGCCGCGGCCCTGGTGCGCGGCCTGTTCGTGGAACAGCCCCCCTTCGGCCTGCACCGCTACGCGCGCTGCAAACCGTGCCGCCTGGCCGTCGTGGTCCGTTCCTTCCAGATGCACGAGGCCGGCGTCCGCCACGTCGGCGCCGCGCGGCACCGGATCCTGCTCGATCCGCTCGATGCGGGTTTCGAAGACCCGCCGCAGGTGGCCTTCGCCGGCCGCCTGTGCGGCCTGCGCCAGCGCGCGCTCGAGCACGTTGCACAGCTCGCCGTAGCGCACCACGTAGCCGAGCGCGGGCACGCCGTAGTCGTCATGGTGCAGGCGGACATGGCCGAAGCGGCCGCGCTGCGACACATGGATATGCTCGATCGGGCTGCCCGGCACCGGCCACGCGCCGATCTGTTCCAGCAGCTGGCGGCTGCCGTGCGACAGCGCGATCGCGCGCGGGTCGCGCGCCGCGCGCGCCGGCGTGGCGGCGTCGACCAGCACGATGCGCCAGCCGGTGGTGCGCAACAGCTGGCAGGCCAGCGCCAACCCGACCGGGCCGCCGCCGACGATGGCGATGTCGGCCGGGCCGCCGAAATCAGGCTGCGGGGCCGCCATTGTCACTGTCTCCTGCCTGGTCTGCGCCGCTTTCGGGCTGGGCTTCGGCGCCGCGCTTCCAGCAGATCGCGTCCGAGCGCGACTTGCCGGCCGCGGCGTCGCGCAGCGCGTTGTCGAGCTTTTGCTGGTTGAAGCCCGGCAGCGCGCGCAGCTGCTCCAGCAGCGCGGCATGGTTGGCGGCATCGGACGGCACCACGCAGCCCTGGCCCGAGTCGGGCGCGCCGATCAGGATCAGCCAGGCCCTGCCGGCCCAGGGCGCGCGGTCGGAGACCCGCACCACCACGCGCTCGAGCACGTTCCAGGCGAGTTCTTCGCGCTGGCCGTCGGGACGGTGCACCACCACGCGGTCGTCGTACAGGTTGACGATGAACGGTTCGGACGGATCGGGCCGCCGGGCGCTGGCGGCGTGGTCGCGGGCGCCGCCCTGGCCCGGCAGGATCCTGCGCAGCCAGCTGATCATCGCTGGCCTCCGGCGAGGGCGCGGTCGCGCATCAGCGCCTCGATCTCGTCGGCCAGCACCGGCACGCCGCGCGTGATCAGTTCGCAGTCGCCCTGGGTGACGACAGCGTCGTCCTCGATGCGGATGCCGATATGCCAATAGCGCTCGGGCACGTCCTCGGCCGGGCGCACGTAGATGCCGGGCTCGATCGTCAGCACCATGCCGGGCTGCAGCGGCCGCCACGGCCGCTCGCCCTCGCCGCTGTGGCTGGCGACGCGGTACTCGCCCACGTCATGGACATCCATGCCCAGCCAATGGCCGGTGCGGTGCATGTAGAAGCGGCGGTAGCTGCCGCTGGCCAGCACGTCGTCGAGCGTGCCTTCCTGGTTGCGGTCGAGCAGGCCGGTGTCGAGCATGCCCTGCGCCAGCACGCGCACGGCGGCGTCATGCGGCACGTTGTAGGGCACGCCGGCGCGGGTCTCGGCAATGGCGGCCTGCTGCGCGGCCACCACCAGGTCATACAGCTCGCGCTGCGCCGGCGAGAAGCGGCCCGAGACCGGGAAGGTGCGGGTGATGTCGGAGGCGTAGCCATCGAGCTCGCAGCCGGCATCGATCAGGCACAGGTCGCCGTCCTTCAGTTCGGCCGGGCCGGCGCGGTAGTGCAGCACGCAGGCGTTGGGGCCGGTGGCGACGATCGAGTTGTAGGCCACGCTCTGCGCGCCATGGCGGCGGAATTCATAGAGCAGCTCGGCCTCGAGGTGGTATTCGCGCAGGCCGGCGCGGGTGGCCTGCATCGCGCGCACATGGGCGCCGGCGGAAATCGCCGCGGCGCGGCGCATGATGGCCAGCTCGCCGGCATCCTTGAACAGCCGCATTTCGTCGAGCAGCGTGCGGATGTCGAGCGCCACCGACGGCGCGGCCACGCCGGCGCGGCCCTGCATGCGCACGGCGTCGAGCCAGCGCCGCATCTGCATGTCGGTGCGGATCGAATCGGCCAGCGGGTAGGCCAGCTGCGCGCGGTTGGCCAGCAGCGGCGGCAGCGTGGCGTCGATCTCTTCGACCGAATAGGCCTGGTCGAAGCCGAACGCGGCGCGCGCGCCTTCCGGGCCGAAGCGGAAGCCGTCCCAGATCTCGCGCTCTTCATGCTTGGGGCGGCAGAACAGGATGCTGCGGTCGGCCTCGGCCGGCTCGCCGGGCGCGCCGGCCACCAGCACCAGCACCGCTTCGGGCTCGGTGAAGCCGCTCAGGTAATAGAAATAGCTGTCGTGCCGGTACGGATAGTCGCTGTCGCGGTTGCGCATGGCTTCCGGCGCCGTGGGCAGGATCGCCACGCCGCCGCCGCCGGCGCGCAGGTGCTGCAGCACTCGGGCGCGGCGTTCGCGGCAGGCGGCGAGGAGGGCGGTGTCGGGTGCGGACATTGGTTCTGGCCTGAGAAGGGGGATCAGGCCGATTCTACCGCCGCTGGCGGCGCCGCTGCGCCAGTGGCGCCAAAGTCGCGCGCTAGCGCCCCGGTGCGGCCGACAGCATCGCGTCCAGCTCGGCCAGCTGCGCCGGCGTGCCGACGTTCTCCCAGCGCCCGTCGAAGCGCTCGCCGGTGGCGGTGCCGGCGGCGATGCCGGCATGGTAGATCGGCGTCATGGCCAGCCGCGTGCCCGGCACGATATCGGTAAACAGCCGGGTGTCGTACAGACCGATATTGCCGAAGGTCAGGCGTGCGCCGCTGGCCGGCTCGGCCTCGAGCGAGAGTCGGCCGTGGTCGTCCAGCGTGAAATCCCCGCGCGGATGGAACGGAGGGTTCGGCACCATCACCAGGTGCATGTGTGGCGCGGCCGCGCCCACCAGCGCCTGTGCGCGCGGCAGCAGCGCGCGGAAATCGTAGTCGCAGAAGATGTCGCCGGACACCGCCAGGAAGATCTCGCCGCGGACCGGGTCGTGCGACAGCAGCGGCAGGGCCTTGGCGATGCCGCCGGCGGTTTCCAGCGCCTCGCCCTCGGCCGAGTAGGCGATGCGCACGCCGAAGCGGCTGCCGTCGCCCAGGGCCGCTTCGATCTGCGCGCCCAGCCAGGCGTGGTTGATGACGATGTCGCGCAGCCCTGCGCGCGCCAGCGCTTCGATCTTCCACACGATCAGCGGCTTGCCGCCCACCGCCAGCAGCGGCTTGGGGCAGGCATCGGTCAGCGGACGCATGCGGTCGCCGCGGCCGGCGGCAAAAATCATCACCTTCATCGGAACAGGGCCTCCAGGGCAAGCAGCGTGGCCATGCCGCCGGCAATGGTCCAGCCCACGCTGCGGGTACGTGCGGCAATCAGGATGGCGATCACGCCGGCCACCAGCCGGGCGTTGGTCGGGGTCAGGGCAAGCTCGCCCTGCTGCATCAGCAGGTCGGGCGCGATCAGCGCCGACAGCATCGCG
>JABFVP010000093.1 GCA_013362725.1 Cupriavidus sp. | reverse complement strand
AGCGACACCGCCAGCGCCAGGAACTCGCCCAGCGAATCCCAGCGCAGGTGGTTTTCTTCCACCAGCTGCTTGACGTGCTTCGGCGCCGAGCCGCCCGCGCCGGTCTCATACATGCCGCCGCCGGCCATCAGCGGCACGATCGACAGCATCTTGGCGCTGGTGCCCAGTTCCATGATCGGGAACAGGTCGGTCAGGTAGTCGCGCAGGATGTTGCCGGTCACCGAGATGGTGTCCAGGCCGCGGATCACGCGTTCCAGCGTATAACGCATGGCGCGCACCTGCGACATGATCTGGATGTCCAGGCCGCTGGTATCGTGGTCCTTCAGGTAGGTTTCCACCTTCTTGATCAGTTCGGCCTCGTGCGGACGGTACGGGTCCAGCCAGAACACCGCCGGCATGCCCGAGTTGCGCGCGCGCGTGACGGCCAGCTTGACCCAGTCGCGGATCGGCGCGTCCTTGACCTGGCACATGCGCCAGATATCGCCCTGCTCGACGTTCTGCGTCAGCAGCACTTCACCGGTGGCCAGGTCGACGATGTTGGCGACGCCGTCTTCGGCGATCTCGAAGGTCTTGTCGTGCGAGCCGTACTCTTCCGCCTTCTGCGCCATCAGGCCGACGTTGGGCACGGTGCCCATGGTGGTCGGGTCGAAGTTGCCGTTGGTCTTGCAGAAGTTGATGATCTCCTGGTAGATGCGGGCGAAGGTGCTTTCCGGGATCACGGCCTTGGTGTCCTTCGGACGGCCGTCGGCACCCCACATCTTGCCGCCGATGCGGATCATGGCCGGCATCGAGGCATCGACGATCACGTCGTTGGGCGCGTGCAGGTTCGAGATGCCCTTGGCCGAATCCACCATCGCCAGTTCCGGGCGATGCTCGTGGCAGGCGTGCAGGTCGCGGATGATCTCTTCGCGCTTGGAGCTGGGCAACGACTCGATCTTCTCGTACAGGTTGACCAGGCCGTTGTTGACGTTGACGCCCAGTTCGTCGAACAGCGCGCCGTGCTTGGCGAAGGCTTCCTTGTAGAAGATCTTGACGGCGTGGCCGAACACGATCGGGTGCGACACCTTCATCATGGTCGCCTTGACGTGCAGCGACAGCATCACGCCGGTCTTGCGCGCGTCCTCGAACTGCTCTTCATAGAAGGCGCACAGGGCCTTCTTGCTCATGAACATGCTGTCGATGATCTCGCCGTCCTGCAGCGACACCTTGGGCTTGAGCACGATGGTCTTGCCGCTCTTGGTGATCAGCTCCATCTTGACGTCGCGCGCGCGGTCCAGCGTCATCGACTTCTCGCCGTGGTAGAAGTCGCCGTGCTTCATGTGCGCCACGTGCGTGCGCGAGGCCATGCTCCACTCGCCCATGCTGTGCGGATGCTTGCGCGCGTAGTTCTTGACCGCGGCCGGGGCGCGGCGGTCGGAGTTGCCTTCGCGCAGGACCGGGTTCACGGCCGACCCCAGGCACTTGGAATAGCGCTTCTGGATCGCCTTTTCCTCGTCGGTCTTGGGGTCTTCGGGGTAGTCGGGCACCTTGTAGCCCTTGCCCTGCAGTTCGCGGATGGCGCTGACCAGCTGGTGCACCGAGGCGCTGATGTTGGGCAGCTTGATGATGTTGGTGTCGGGCAGCTGCGTCAGCTTGCCCAGCTCGGCCAGGTTGTCCGGCACGCGCTGCGCTTCGGTCAGGAACTCGGGGAATTCGCCCAGGATACGGCCCGCAACCGAGATATCGCTGGTGGTCACGTTGATGCCGGCCGGCTTGGTGAAGGTCTGGATGATCGGGAGGAACGCACTGGTCGCCAGCAGCGGGGCTTCGTCGGTCAGCGTGTAGATGATGGTGGGTTGCTGGGTACTCATTGCTTCTCTCAGATCCTCTATCGGTGGGTGGGACTTCTGCCTGCCGGGTCACGGTCAGGGCAACAAACTAGGCGAAAAGTAGAATTTTGCCTCAGTTTCCTTTCAAGAGACTGAAAATCTACGCCGTCAAGGCCTTTCTTCTACCCCGGCTTGTCGCGGAGGCGCCCGCCACCGGCCCGCTTCCTGTAAGTCGCAGTTAGATCTGATCTGCACGAGGTTTCATCCTGGCAACCGAATGCAGCGCAGCTCACAGGAACTCGGCCGGACCAAAGGGAGTAGGTGACGTCGCGTAAGCACAGTGCCTGGCGCTCGTCTATCCGCCTTTTTTCTTGCAACGGAAGGCGAGTGCCGCACATTCCCGGGCGCCGCGCACCGAAACCGGCTCAAATCGACTGCCCTATCCGCCTTGTCGACCACAACAGGCGTGGTGCATTCCGGAACTCCGGCGAACGTTTCAGGGCGGAAACGCCGCTTTTGGTTCCAAGTGGCAGATGGCGCACCAATCTGTGTCTTTCGCGCTTCGGCGCACGGTTGCCGCTGGCATGACGGTGCTGGCCCACTGCCTCGCCCGGTGTATTTCGTACACCGTTTGTCACGGACCTGTAACCACCCCGAATCGCGCGGGCGCCCGGCGAAGCCGGCCATGGACGCAAGAGCCTCGCGGATCAAGGCACTCCGGTCCGCTGGCACGGCCGTCGCTATGCCTTCGCCCGGAAGGGCACAGGCAGCCATCAACATGCGTGCACCGGCCCGATGCCGGCTTCCGACACCGCCTCTCGTAAAAAAACCCGACAGCATTTGCTGTCCAGACCAAAGAGACCGACATGCCGAAGAAAGAGCTGGCTGTATTCGGAACCCGGCCGGAAGCCATCAAGATGGCGCCGCTGATCCACCGCCTGAGGGCCTCCGGCAGCTTCGAGTTGCGGGTCTGCGTGACGGGTCAGCATCGCCAGATGCTCGACCAGGTGTTGCGTCTGTTCGACATCGAACCGGATTTCGATCTCAACGTCATCAGCCAGGGCCAAAGCCTGAGCGACATCACCACGCGCGTGCTGTCGGGCGTGCATGCGGTGCTCGGTCAATACCTGCCCGACGCGGTGCTGGTCCATGGCGACACCACCACCACGCTGGCAGCCACGCTTGCCGCGTTTTACCGCAATGTTGCCGTCGGACACGTCGAGGCGGGGCTGCGCACCGGCAACCTGGGCGCACCCTGGCCCGAGGAGATGAACCGGCGCGTCACCGACGTGATGGCCGCCTGGCACTTCGCGCCGACGCAGCAAGCGCAGGAAACGCTGCTGCGCGAGGGCGTCGACCCGATCCGGGTCAGCCTGACCGGCAACACCGGTATCGACGCGCTGCTGCAGGTCAAGGCCCGGCTGGACAGCGACATCGTGCTGCACCGCGAACTGACCGGACGCTACCCCTTCCTCGACGATTCGCGCCGGCTGGTGCTGGTGACCGGACACCGGCGCGAGAATTTCGGCGCGCCGTTCGAGCGCCTGTTCACGGCGCTGCGAGCGCTCGCGGATCGCAACCCCGAGCTGCAGTTCGTCTATCCGGTGCACCTGAACCCACGTGTGCGCGCGCCCGTGCAGGCGATCCTTAGCGGGCATCCGGACATCCACCTGATCGAGCCCCAGGAGTACCTGCCCTTTGTCTACCTGATGTCGCGCGCGCATCTGATCGTCACGGATTCCGGCGGCATCCAGGAAGAGGCGCCCGCACTCGGCAAGCCGGTGCTGGTGACGCGCGAGACCACCGAGCGGCCCGAAGCCGTCGCCGCGGGCACGGCGCGGCTGGTTGGCACGGACCCGGAGCGCCTGATTGCCGCGGCCGAGCAGTTGCTCAATGACGCCGATGAGTATGCACGCATGTCGCGCGCGCACAACCCGTTTGGCGATGGCCGGGCAAGCGAACGCATCGTGCTGGCGCTGCAGGGCGGCGCGCAGGACAGCGGCACGCGCGCCGGTCTTGCCGCCGGCGTGACCAGCCAGTAGCCGGGACCAGGTCCGCCCCGACCGGCACAAGCGCCACAACCCAGACAATCCGCGCATCCACGCTTCGGCCACGGCCGGCCTGGTTGCTTACCGCAGGAGCAACGCAATGAAGCGCTCACGTATCGGCATGGCAGCCGTCGTCGCCCTCGCCGCCGCCCTGGCCTTGCCTTCGGCCCGGGCTGCGTTGACCGAAGAAGCGGCGGCGGCCGTGGCCGGCAGCCCGGTCTACCTTCAGGCCAGTCCGGCGAATCCCGGCGGGCTGAAAGGGTACCAGCATGGCAGCCAGCTTGATTTCACCTTCGAAGCCCATGCGCCGAGCAAGAACCGGGCGCTGAAGGACAAGCTGACGAAGAAGGCCCTGAGCAATGCCGTGGCGGGCCCCAGGGTGCGGACCGGGTCCTACACGCTGGCGCCGGCACCGAACGCCGAGCCGGACTGATTCCCGCCAGTGCCGCGGCGCCTCGCCGCGGCATCGCCTGACGTGCCCTGCCGTCACCGCGCGGCTGCGCCCGGCAAGGCTGCTTCCACATACATCGCGCTCGGAGAAGACCATGCCCAACCCACTGTACGCGTTGCTGCAACGGCTGCGAAATGGCCGCGTCATGCTGCTGATGGTATTGGCGGCGCTGTCCCTGGCCCTGCCCACGGCGGCTCGCGCCGCCACCAACCAGATCGCGCTGCTGGTGCCAGACGGCATGGCGCTGCCCGACGCCCGCGTCTCGGCGTGGCAGGACGCAGCGCTGGAAGAGGGCCTGAAGCTTACCGTGATCAGCGACAGCCAGCTGCTGCAGGGTGTCACCCCGGCACAGTTCCCCGGCATCATCCTGCCCGACCAGGTGCATGTGAATGCCAGCGACGCGCTGATCGCCGCGCTGGAAAGCTACACCAGCCTGGGCGGCAAGGTCATGCTGGTGTATGACTTCGGCGCGCTCACCACCACGGGCTTCTACGCGTCGCAAAAAAGCCGGCTCAGCAACCTTGCCGGCGTCGACTACGTGCTCTATGACTCGCTGCTTGGCAATATGATCGGCCTGGGGCCGGTCACGGGCCTGAGCAGCACGCTGCGAAACATCCAGGTGCCGCCCGGCAAGTCGATGCGGTGGTCCACCAACAACAGCACCGATCCGGTCGAGGGCATCTCGGGCTATGTCTATGGCTTCCTGACCTATCCCAGCTTCGTGACGCAAGGCAGCTATTCCGGCTCGGCACTGCTGACCTCGCCGAACTTCGGGCTGGTGGCCGGCCTGCGCAACTTCGGCACCGGCAGCGTGCTGTTCGTCAACCTGCCGCTGTCGTACCTCAAGGGCCAGACCGACGGCATGCTGATGCATGGCTTCCTGCGCTACTTTGCCGTCAACCTGATGAAGCTGCCGCGGCTGTCGGCACAGCCCAAGGGTCGCGCCGGGCTGGTGTTGAACATGCATTTCTGCGCCGGCGACCAGATCGCGCCCGCGCTCAAGCTCAAGAGCTGGGGCGTCTTCAACAACGGCCCGTTCTCGGTCTCCGTGACCGCGGGCCCGGATCAGGTCACCTTTGGCGATGGCCTCGGCATCAAGCTGTCGCAGAACGCCACGGCCCAGCAGCTGCTGCTGTTTCTGCAATCCAAGGGCCACAAGATCGGCAGCCATGGCGGATGGATCCACGACTACTGGGGCGGCAACGCCAGTGAAGGCAACCAGGCCACGTTCCAGCAATATCTGGAGCTGAACAAGCAAAGCGTTGAAGCGGTGACAGGCAGGCCGGCCGTCGAATATGCCGCGCCGGAAGGCAACACGCCGCAATGGTCGGTCGACTGGCTGGAAGCCAACGGCAACACCGGCTACTACTTCCTTGGCCACACCGGCATGGCGCCGACGCGCAGCTATCGCGACGGCGTGCTGAGCAACCAGAACATCCGCGCCTTCCCGGTGATGCCGTTCGGCCAGTATGCGACCTTCGAGGAGTTCGAGGAGTTCAACGTGCCGTCGGGCAGCGTCACCACCTGGTACCGGCAACTGATCGACTTCGTGGTCAAGAACCGCACCAGCCGGCTCATCTACATGCACCCCCTCGGCGCCGAGGATTATCCGACTGTGTTGAGCGCGCTGTTCAGCCGCGCCGCGTCGCTGGCGCTGACCGGGCAGTTCAGCTGGTACACCATGGATACGCTCTCCAGGTTCGAACAGCGGCGCGACCAGATCAGCTGGCAGGCCACCGACAACGGCATCACCTGGGTATTCCAGGCCTCGCACCCGACCGACCTGACCGACATGACGTGGGTGCTGCCGCGCACGGGCTTCATCCAGCCGGTGGTCACCGGCGGCCTCGGCCTCGTTACCTTCGATGCCAACAACTGGATCGTGACTTCACTGGGCGGGACGTCGCTGACGTTTGTCGCGAGCAAGCTCTGATGCGCCGGGCCGCAAAGCGCGGCCCGCCTGCCGGCGCGCATCACCGCGCAGCGACAGGCGCGCCCGTGCCGCGTGTGAACCAAATACTGAAGGGTCGTCGTCATGCGCCTGGCCTGTCGCTACTTGCTGCTGCTGTACGGATGGCTTGTATGCAGCGCCTCCGTGCCGCTGCAGGCCGATACCCTGATCGTTGAACCCGGCGCCGCGCAGACCGCGCCCGGCGCTATGGCCGAAGCCATGGCGGAAAACTTGTACGACCCGGGCGCCCAGACCGTGGCGCTGGCGATGGCTTATGTCGACACCCTGTCCGCCCATGGGGTGTCCGCCGATACGCTGGAGCCGGCCGCGCCGCCCGCGCGCACCTGGCCACCGGCCCCGGCGGGCCGGCCAACGGCACAGGCGGGGGGGCATGCCCTGGTCGCGCTGCTCACCACCCTGCTGGCGCTGATCGTCGTCCTGGTGGTGTTCTATGCCGTGCGGCACTACGTGTTCACGCTGAACCGCCTGTTCGGCAAGCAACGCCACCCTTACCTCGACATCGATATCGCCGACTGGCCGATGCTGACGGTGATGGTCGCCGCGCATAACGAAGAGGCCGTGATCGCCGGCTCGCTGGCATGCCTGCTGCGCGCCGACTACCCGAGCGAGCGCCTCACCATCATGCCGGTCAACGACCGCTCCACCGACCGCACCCGCGAGATCATCGACGCGGTCGTGGCGCAGCACCCGGGGCGCATCACGCCGTTCCACCGCACCGGCGGCAAGCCTGGCAAGGCCGCCGCGCTCAAGGATGCGTGCGAGACCGTGACCAGCGAGATCATCGTCGTCTTCGATGCCGACTACCTGCCACCGATCGGCCTGCTCAAGCAACTGGTGGCGCCTTACTTCGATCCCGAAGTGGGCGCCACCATGGGGCGCGTGGTGCCGATGAACCTCGGCAGCAACCTGCTGACGCGGCTGCTGGACCTCGAGCGCTCCGGCGGCTACCAGGTTGACCAGCAGGCGCGCATGAACCTGAACCTGGTGCCGCAGTATGGCGGCACCGTGGGCGGCATCCGCATGCGCGCGCTGCGCGCCGCCGGTGGCTGGCACGACGATGTGCTGGCCGAAGACACCGACCTGACCTACCGCCTGCTGCTGGCCAACTGGAAGACGGTCTACCAGAACTGGTCCGAATGCTATGAAGAAGTGCCCGAAAGCTGGGCGGTGCGCGTACGGCAGATCAAGCGCTGGACCAAGGGACACAACCAGGCGCTCTACCGGCACGCCCTGAGCATGGCGCGCTGCCGCGATCACGGCCTGCTCGAGCGGATCGACGGCCTGGCGCTGCTGGGCATCTACATGATGGCACCGGTGATGCTGGCCGGCTGGCTGCTGGCCATCCTTCTGTTCTATGCCGGCGGCCTGCCGCTGCTGGGCGAGACGCTCGTCCTGTTCGCACTGATGTCGTACGGCGCGCTTGGCAATTTTGCCGCGTTCTTTGAGATCGCCGCCGCGGTGTACCTGGACGGCAGCCGCGCCCGCATCTGCCTGCTGCCGTTGAATTACTTCGGCTTCCTGGTCAGCGTGCTGGCCGTGTCGCGCGCCATCGCCGACCAGGTGTTGCTGGACCCGCTGCTGCGCCGCGAGATGCGCTGGGACAAGACCACGCGCTACCGGCAGGGGAGCTGAAGGTGTGGCCCCTGACGCTTGCGTTGCTGACCTTGCTGGTGCTGGCGCTGCCGCTGGCGCCGGCACTGCTGGAATGGCGCCGGCAACGTGATACCGGCCCGCTGCCCATCGATGGCGAACACACCCTGGATGTTGGCGCCGTGGCGGCGGGCTTGCGCGCGCAGCTGGCGGCGCAGCCGGCGCGGCCCGGGCAAGCCGGCATGGCCGCGGCCGAGCTGTCGCTGGCACCGCTGGTCCGCGTGAACGGCGCCTTCGTGCCGACCGCCGCCGAGGCGGCATCCGGCCTGTGCGCCCGCGCCATCGTGGGCGCCGAAGCCGTGCTGTTGCCCAGTGACTATGCCTTCTCCCGCGACATCTTCGGCCGGCGCAGCATCCGCACCGGGCAGCGCAACCGCGTGCAGGGACTG
>JABFVP010000633.1 GCA_013362725.1 Cupriavidus sp. | reverse complement strand
ACATGTTGCGCGGGAACTGGTCCAGCAGCACCACGCGTGCGCACGCGCCCTCGGGCGTCACCGACCAGTCGTCGGGCGCCCCGTCGCAGGCAACCTGCCAGTCGGACAGGAAGTTCGCGCGAATCTGCGCATCGAACACATCCGACTTGGTGAACCATTGCGGGCGCGCCGTATTCCACGCGGCCGAACCTGGCCGGTCGAACCAGAAATCCAGCACACGCAGGGCGTCTTCAGGCAGTTGGGCTGTCATCGGCGGGGTAACCTCTCGGGGTAGAAACGGGAGCGTTGGCGCCTCAGCGCGCCACGTTGCGCATCCAGTCGGCGGTCTGGAAGAAGGCCTGCATCAGGCGCAACTGCAGGTCTTCGGGTAAGCCGATGTCCTGCATCGCCAGCGCCATGCAGCGCATCCACTGGTCGCGCTCGCTGACGCCGATCTCGAACGGCATGTGCCGCGCGCGCAGGCGCGGATGGCCGAAGCGCTCGATAAAGTGGTTGGGACCGCCCAGCCAGCCGCACAGGAACCAGAACAGCTTGTCGCGCGAGCCCTCCAGCGAGGGCGGATGCAGCGCGCGCAGCGCGGCGAACTGCGGCTCCAGGTCCATCAGGTCGTAGAAGCGGTCGACCAGTTCGCGCACGCGCGCCTCGCCGCCCACCAGTTCAAAGGCAGTGACCTCGGCATTGCCGGGCTTGTCGTCGGATTCAGTACTCATCACACACTCGGTCTGCGGCGGCGCCGGCACGCGGGCTCAGGCATCGCGCAAGGTCGCCAGCGCAGGCTGGCGCAGCACTTCGCGCAGGCCCAGCCAGCCGCCGGCAAAAGCGCACAGCATGCCAGAAACCACGCCGACCGGCACGATCCACGCATTGAAGCGGTACGGGAAGTCGAACACGAACTGCGACAGCCCCCAGCCCACCGCGATCGCGCCGAGGCTGGCAAGCAGGCCGGCCAGGCCGCCGACCACCAGGAACTCGGCATACTGGGTCTGCCGCACCAGCGCGGCCGAGGCGCCCAGCGCCTTGAGCAGGCCCGCGTCGCGCATGCGCTCGTCGCGCGCGCCGGACAACGCCGCGTACAGCACCGTCACCCCGGCGGCCAGCGTGAACACGAACAGGAATTCCACCGCCGCGATCACCTGGTCCAGGATGTCCTGGATCTGGCGCAGGATCATGTCGGTGTTGACCACGGTGATGTTGGGAAAGGCCGCGATCAGCCGGTTGCCCAGCGCGGCGCTGGCGGGCGGCAGGTGGAACGCGGTGATGTAGGTCTCGGGCATGCCCTGCATCGCACGCGGCGGCAGGATCACGAAGAAGTTGACCCGCATCGAGCCCCAGTCGAGCTTGCGCAGCGAGGTCACGCGCGCCTGCACCGGCTGGCCGGCGACGTCGAAGCGCAGCGTGTCGCCGAGCCGGATGCCCAGGGTCTTGGCGATGCCCTCTTCCACCGACGCGCCCGCCTCATCGCCATCGGACCCGTTCGACCATCGCCCCGCGATCACGCGGTTGCCCTCCGGCAGCGCATCGGTATAGGACAGGTTGAACTCGCGCTCGACCAGGTTGCGCGCGCGCCCGTCCTCGAAGCTGTCGCCGCGGATGGTGCGCGCGCCGATATGGGTCAGGCGGCCGCGCACCATCGGGTAAAGCAGGTCGGTGATGCCGGCGTCGGCCAGCATCTGGCGCAGCGGCTCGCGCTGGTCCGGCTGGATATTGATGATGAAGCGGTTGGGCGCGTCCGCCGGCGTGGCGTTGCGCCAGGAATCGACCAGGTCGTTGCGGGTCATGCCGAGCAGCAGCAGCGCCATCAGCCCCACCGCCAGCGCCACCGTCTGCAGCACCGTGACCGCGCGGCGGCGCTCCAGCACCGCCAGCGCGAAGCGCCACCCCATCGCCGCGCGCCCGCGCAGGCGTCCGCGCAGCAGCCGCGACAGCAAAGTCAGCAGGCCCAGCGCCAGCACGCCGAACACCACGCCCGCGGCGACAAAACCGCCGGCGGTGGTCAGGCC
>JABFVP010000590.1 GCA_013362725.1 Cupriavidus sp. | reverse complement strand
TCCTCCCAGAAGGGGCCCGGCCGCGGCCCCGAGATACAAGACGCCCCCGCCCAAGGCCGCCACACGCCCGCTCGGTTCGATTTCCGCGCCAATGCCCAATTGGTAGGACATGGAGAAAAGGTAAAAGAAGGTGCAGCCAAACAGCATGCCCACAAACCATAGCGGATCCGACGTGCGGGTAAGTCCGAACAGGCATAGCGCCTGAAGCGCAACCGAGACCAGCAATGGCGAGCGGATACCGAAGCGGGATCCCATCCGGGTCGCGGCGCCGGTGCCGGCAAAAGCAAAAATCTGGGCCACCGCCAGCAAGCTTCCCAGCTGAGCATGGGTCAGCCCCAGCCGCGCACCGAGCGCTTCGGTAAAGGTATATCCCGCCATATATGAGGCTTGCACCAGCAGCAGTGCCAGCACCAGTAACGCCACCTTCGGCTTGCTGACATCCGGCGGGCCGGCCGGAACCGGCTTGCCGGGAACGGCACGGCCAGAATGGTGCCCCGGCAGCCGATAGATCATCGCCGCCGCGGCCAGCGATACCAGCACCAGCAGCCCGAAATTCCCGCCCAGGCCAAATCCGGCATTGGCATACGGCATGAGGAAACACAGCAGGACGGCAACCACCAGGCCGACCGTATTCACGAATCCGTAGTCCTTGACCGGGTCGGCGCTGCTTGTCATGGCCGCGTTGGTACCGAGCAGGAGAATACCGGCACCGAGGCCGGCGCCAATGCGCACGGCCAGCATTGTGGAGGCATCCCTTGCCAGCATCGAAGCAAGGTCTCCCAGTGTGGCAAGCGCCAGTCCGACACCCAGCAGCGGCTTCAAGGAGAAGGCAGGGGCCCAGCGCGCCAGCAGTATCGGTACCGCGGCGATCGCGAGCAATTCGAAAGTCAGCAGCATTCCCGCTGCTCCAGCCTGCAGGTGGAACCTGGCCATGATGGCGGGAACGAGCATAGGCAGCACATTCAGCACTGACATGACGACGGTATAAGCCCCGGCAAGCGCCAGCAGCCTTGCAGACGGCGTCCCTGACGCAGTCTCGAGATTTTCCATGTTGAGTCTCCGGTCCTGTTATCGATGGTGGCTGTGCGTGTTCGGAGGCCTGGCAAGCGCTGGCGCTGGCCCCCCCGGTTGCACCAACGCCCGCGGTCAGGGCCCGGCGCCAGCCTCTGCGGGCACGACCCCCGATTTCGAGTACAGCAGCAGCTCGCCTTTTGCGCCACCCGCTGCCGCGGTAAGCGGCAGGCGGTCGTCGCGCTGGCTTGCCGAGAACGACTTGCCGTCGTCCGTGCTGGTCAGCAGCACGCCGTCGAGCGCCGTCGCATAGATCTTCCCGCCGCCCTCGCGGAAAGCGGTGACGGAACTCTTCGCGGGGCTGGCCACGGGCGCCCAGCTTGCGCCGCCGTCCGCGCTGCGGTAGATCGTGCCCTTCAGCCCCCCTGCCAGCAGCGTGCCGCTCGCGAGACGGGTGCCCGCCCAGAACGATCCCTGGTACCCCGTCTCGACGTAGCGCCACGTGGCGCCTTCGTCGGTCGAGCGGAGTATCCGCCCGCGCTCGGCGGCCACAATGAGCGTGCCCGGCCCGCCGGAGAACACGGCATACAGGTTCGCATCCGCGCCCTTTGCGCCCGGCGGAGCCGGAAGCTCGAGCCTGCGCCACGTCTTGCCCCCGTCCGACGTATGCAGCATCAGCGACCACAGCCCAACTGCCCAGCCATGGGCCGCGTCCCTGAAATAGACCGAGAACAGCGGCTGATCGACCTTTGTGTCGAGCCGCTGGACCTGCCACGTGAGGCCGCCATCGATGGTGCGCAGGATCGCGCCCCAGTGGCCGACCGCCCAGCCACTGGCAGCGTCCGTAAAGTGCACCGCATTGAGCGTGGCGCGCACCGGCACCAGGGTGGCTTGCCGGTATGACTGGCCGCCATCGTCCGACAGCAGGACGATGCCGTGCCCCCCCACCGCGACGATGCGCTGGCCGGCATGGGCGACGCCAAGGAGCGGCGCGTGGATGGCGTGGCGGGTCTGCTCCGCAGGCTGCGCCAGCAATACCGGCGATGGCGCGGCCGGATCGGATGCGTGCGCGCTCATCAGGCCGCCCAGCGCCATGGCTGCCACGGCTGCCATGGCTGACACGGCGGCGCGGGCCGGCCCGTGCCTCAGGTTCAGGATGTTCATTGGCATCGGCCCCTCAATGGCTCAGTACACCGGGAGCCCGGACGGGCTTCCTGCGCGGAAAGATCATTTCCAGCACTACCGCCAGCGCCGGCAGCGCGGTCATGGCCATGACCAGGTTGATGACGAACATGAACGCGAGCAGCTTGCCCATGTCCGCCTGGAACTTCAGCGTCGAGAACGACCACGTCGCGACGCCGATCGCGAGCGTGATGGCGGTGAAGATCGTGGCCACGCCCACCTCCTGGATGGCCCGCTCCAGCGCGGTCGTGATCTGCAGGCCGTTGGCCAGGTGCAGCTGCAGGCGGTTGTAGATATAGAAGGCATAGTCAACTCCAATCCCGACTGCCAGCACCATCACCGGCAGCGTCGCCACCGTCAGGCCGATCTGCAGCTCCTTCATGAACCAGTAGCCGATCGACGTGCCCACCGTCAGCGGCACGCAGCAGGCAATCATGGCGCGGAGGTCGCGGTATGCCAGGAACACGAGGACCAGGATCGCCGCATAGACGTACAGCATCATTGGCAGCTCGCTTTTCTCCACCTCGTCGTCGATGGCCGCCAGCACGCCTGCGTTGCCGGCGGCGAAGCGGATGGTCACGCCGGGCATCGCATGGGTGTCGCGGAACGCGCGGGCCGCTGCAAGCACGCCGGCGATGGTGGTCGCCTTGTGGTCCTTCAGGAACAGGTGGACCGCCGTCATGCTGCAGTCCTTGCTCATGTAGCCGCGCACGCGGCCGATCTCCGCGCTCAGCGCCGCGTAGTTGCCGGCATCGAGGGGAATGACCGCCATCTTCGGATTGCCCTCGTTGTAGCCCTCGCTATAGGTCTTGAGCTGGGTGGAGTACGACGAGATCGACGCGACGCCCGGGGTCTTCCCCATGGACCAGACGAACTCGTCCTGCAGCATGCCGACGTTCACGTCTTCGCAGGACTCGGGAGGTGCCTCGAACACCACCGTCAGCCAGTCCAGCCCCACGTCGTAGCTGGACGAAATGGCCACGGCATCGCGGTTGAAGCGGGCGTCCTCGCGCAGCTCCGGCGCGCCCGGCTGCAGGGTGCCGATCACCCGGTCACGGCCCTCCCACACCGCCACGCCGAATACCACCGCGGTCACCGCCACCACCACCACGGCATGGCGGCGCTCGGCCACCCGCGACAGGAAGCGCAGCCAGGTGGCGCGCCGCTCGCGCTTGGCCATGGCCCGGGCCGCATAGTCGCCGCTGACCCGGAAATAAGAGGCCGCCACGGGCAGCATCACCAGGTTGGTGATGATCTTGTACCCGACGCCGATCGACGCGGTGATCGCCAGTTCGCGCACCATCGGAATCGGGATCAGGATCAGCGTGATGAACGACACCAGCGCGGTCACCAGCGCCAGCGTTCCCGGCACCAGCAAGCCGCTGAAGCTCGCGCGCGCCGCGGCCATCGGGCTGCTGCCGTGCGACAGTTCGCGCACGATGAAGTTGATCTGCTGGACCCCGTGCGACACCCCGATCGCGAATACCAGGAACGGCACCAGCACGCCAAGCGGATCCAGCCCGAAGCCCAGCAGCCGCAGCGTGCCGAACTGCCACACCAGCGAGGTCAGCGAGCAGACGATGGGCAGGATGGTGAAGCGCAGCGAATGACAGTACCAGTACACCGCCAGCGCCGTGAGCACCAGGGCGATGCTGCAGAAGACCAGCACGCCCGACGCGCCATCGGCAATATCGCCGATCTGCTTGGCAAAGCCGATGATCTGTACCTCGAAATCCTTGTCCTCGAAGCGGTCGCGGATGTCCTTCTCCAGCAGCCGGTTGTACGCGACGTAGTCGAGCGGCTCGCCGTCGCGGTCGACCTCGACCAGCTCGGCGGTAATCATGCCGCTGGTCTGGTCGCGCGAAACCAGCGTGCCGACGAAGCCGCCCTGCCCCGCCGCGCGCTGGATGCCGCCGATGATGTCGGGCGTGAGCTTGTCGGGCGTGATGGTGCCGTCGATCAGCGGATCGGCGCGGAAGCCGTCCTCGGTGATCTCGTTGACGAAGCTGTTCGGCGTCCACACCGATTGCACGCCCAGGCGATCCACGCTCGGCAGGTTCTGCACCGCCTGCGTGACTGCGTAGAGCCGGCCAAGCCCTTCCCGGGTCCAGATCGTGCCATGGCGCGCCTTGACCACCACCGTCAGGCGGTTCGCCCCCAGCAGTTCGGCACGATACTTCTGGAACGTCCTGGTGTAATCGTGGCCGACCGGCATCTGCTTCTCGAAGCCGGCCTCCATGCGCAGCTGGAGCGCGAACACGGCCATTACCAGCGTGAACACGCCAACCATGCCCAGCGTCATGCCTCTGTGGCGAAAGACAATGTCCTCCAGCCAACGTGTGATTCTCGACAGCACTTGATTCCCCTTCGCAAGCAAAACCTTCGGATCGATCGACCGGACGCCGACGCCGTCACGTCAGACGGCGGGCGGCCATGCCGGCCGCCCCGCCTCACTAGAAATTCCTGGAAATGAAGGCACCGACGAAATTGCGGTCCGCCAGCGGCTGGTCGAAGGTCGAGGCGCCCTTGAAGAACATCGCGTAGTTGATGCCGGCCTGCCAGGTCGCAGGGTTCTTGTTGAACTGGATATAGAGGTTCAGCGTCTTGGCGCCCTTCATGTAGTTGGAACTGAAGCTCGGCGTGCGTCCGTTCACGGCCTGGAAGTAGGTGAGGCCCGGCGTGACCTGCCAGCCGGGGATCAGCCTGCCGTCATAGGTCCAGTTGAAGTCGACGGTGTAGCCCCACGAGAACGAAGTGCCCCGGCCGGCGCCGATGACCTGGCCGGCGGCGTCCGTGCCGGTCCACGTCCAGTAGCCGGCCGCGGGCACCTGCGTCACCGGCGTGCCGTCGGCGGCAGTGCGGTTGATGGGCGTGCCGGCGCCCACTCCGGGGTACTTCACGAAGACGACTTCCGCCAGGAAGTTCGCCGTGTCGGCGCCGAGCAGGCTCAGGATCGGCTTGTGGTCGCTGGGCGTGAGGCTCAGCAACCCCGTCAGGTGAAGCTGGAACTTCTTCTTGTCGATCCAGGCATTGCAGGTGGACGCGGGCGACGCGTTCGTGTTCGCATCCGTGGGGCCGCCCTGCCCGTAGCAGCCGGACAGCGCCACCGCATCGTGCGGACGATACGAGAGCTCCGTGCCAAAGGCCCAGTTGCCCAACGGCATGTTCGCGCTGATGCCGTATAGCTTGCGGTCTTCCAGGTACTTCCAGCGCGCCGCCGTGCCGTTGTCCGTGTACTGCAGGACCGGGGTCTTGTCGTGGTAGTTCAGCATGTAGAAGCCCAGGTCGAGCTCTACCCCGCTCGGCTTGTAGTGCATCGACACGCCGTACTGGCCCTGGCTGCGCGCCTTCGCATCGGCGCCGATCGGGACCGGCACCCCGGGGGACTGTCCCGTGCGCGCCGCGGCAGCCGGGTCCAGCCCTCCCAGGTTGAAGTTGTCCGCGCTGAGGAAGACCGGCTGGCGGCCCTTGTCGAACGTGTCGGCGACGGAGAAGTAGGTGCCGACCGGCGCGAAGCGGTACTGGTTCCAGCCGAACTGGTAGTAGGCCTCCATGTTCAGCCCGTGGCCGAGGCCGGTGGCGAAGCTCAGCATCGGTGCCGGCAACACCGCTTCCTTGAGCTGCGTGCCCGGGATCGACAGGCGGTTCAGGTCGTAGCTGTTGGTGGCGTTGATGCCGCCGAGCCCGAACACGCTTTCGCCCCAGTTGACCACCTGGTTGCCGAGGCGCCATCGCGCGCGCTGGCCGCCGATGTCGAACTCCTTGCTCACCCAGAGGTCGAGCAGGCGCGGATCATGCACGGCCTGGTCGCGCGCGTCGCTCGACAGCCCGGTGCGCTGGGTGCTCGCCGCGGCGAAGTCATAGAGATAGCTGATCCGGCCCATGAAGCGGTACTGGTCCGGCAGGCTCAGCAGCAGCTCGCTGGTGCCCTTCAGGTACGCGGTGAACAGCTGCCCGCGCCGGTAGTTGAGGTTGCCGTCGTCGCCATTCGACCACTGCCCGGTGTTCACATTCCCCCCACAGAACGACGGGTCGCCGATCATCGAGCAGGACTGGCGGTCCGCCCGCACCCCGAGGCCCGCCGTGATCGTGGTATCGAACGATCCACTGACCGACTCACCCTCGAACGTGAAAGCAAACGACGATTGAGATGCCAGCGCGAGCACCGCCGCAGCGGTGGCACTGTGATTCGCGGCTCGCATGTTGTCTCCATTCTTCTAATAGGCCGGAAACGTCGGATGCGTTTCCGGTAAAGCCCCGTGGCGGTGCGCCTGTTCTATGGCTTGTCGTTGGCGCCACGCGTCACGTTGGTCAATGCCTCGCCCTTGCCTGAAGGGACTCAGCGCTCACTGATCGCGCGCAGGTTCTCCCCGGTGTAGAAGCTGTCCTTGAAGCGGACGTCAGTGGTCTGCGGAAACCAGCGGACATCCTTGTTCGAGCCGATCGGATGCAGATCGAACACGTAGCGGCCATCGGCCAGGTCATACTGGACGAACGGCATCACGTCGCAGCTGCCGGTCTCGTAGACCGGCGTGACATAGCCCTCGCGCAGCTTCCACAGCTTGCCCTGGGCGTCGTAGTCCTCGGCGACCAGGATGTTCCAGCTGTCCTCGTCGACGTAGAAGGTGCGCTTGGGCGAGATGTGGCGGGTGCCGGGCTTCACCGTGGCCTCGACCACCCAGACTCGATGCAATTCGTAGCGGCGATAGTCAGGGTTGACGAAGGTCTCGCCCAGCACGTCGCGCAGTTTGGCGGCCGGGTCGTACATGTTCACGTTGTTGTATGGAACATAGAGCTCCTTCTTTCCCACCAGCTTCCAGTCGAAGCGGTCGATGGTGCCGTTGAACAGCAGCGGCTGGTCCATCGTGTACTGGTTCTCGAAGCCGATCTGCGGCGCGTCGTAGGCATACGACGGCATGCGGCGCACGCGGCGCTGGCCCGGGAAGTAGTAGAAGGTCTCGCTGACCTTGTTGGTGTAGACGGTCTGGACCACGGCCTGCCCGGCCAGCGCGGTCGGCGCCTTGAAGGCGTAGTAGGTGAAGTACTCGACCGGCGGAAGATCCGACAGGTTCTTGCTGCCCTTGGCGCCCCACGGGAAGTAGATGGTCTGCACCGAGTCTGCCTGGATCCATTCGGAACTGCCCTTGCGCGGCGACACCATGGTCGTGTCCGACGGCAGCTCGATGCCTACGCCGCGATAGCGCATCTTGAAGTTCCACATCACTTCCGCGCCGGACTTTGGTAGCGGGAACGGTGTGCCCGGCAGGATGGCCTGGGCCAGGCTCCAGCCGTCGGCCCCCAGCTTCGCCGTGCCCACGTTCTTCTTCGTGTTCTCCGCGTAGAAATCGGGGGCGCTGCAGTTGCGGTGCGTGGGATACACGTCCATGCGGTATCCCCGGGTCTGTTTGATAAAGGCGACCTGGCCCGGCGCAAGCTTGTCAGCGTACTTGTCGACGTTGCCGGCGTCGATGGACAAGACTGGCTTCTCGCCCTTGTGCTTCCAGAAATCGGCGCGCTTCTTGCCGTAGCTCCAGCCCTGGCCGACGTCGCCAGGCGCCCATGCCGGGATCAGTCCGTCCTTGCTGGCGGCCTTCTCGCCGCCGAGGGGCGTCAGGTCGCTGCCGAGCCGGTCTGCCTCCTGCGCGGAGGCGATGTGCATGGCGCCAAGGGCCAACAGGCCGGCCAATGCAAAGGAATGCCGTGGTTTCATCAGTGTCTCCTGTCTTGTAGTAATGCCTGGTTGATTCCGATCTCCGTCGTCCGCCTTTGCCGCTCGCGCTGCCAGGATTCACCGGACATCCTGTCCGGCGGCGCGCAGACCGTCGATCACCCGTGCGCGCGTGCCCGGGACATCGACGGGCGCGGTCGTGCGCAGCGCACGGACTTCTGCGGCGGTATAGGGCGCCGCGCCCGGTGGCATCTCGTTGCCGCTGAAGGCAGCGAGCATCCACGCCAGCACTTCGGCCACCTCCTGATCGGACAAGGGCGAATGCGCCGTGCCGGGCACCTGCACGAGAAACGCCCTGCCTTCCGGCGTGTACAGGAACTTCCCGATCGAGCCGCGCAGATCGGGAATGCCATTGGCTTGATGGCCCGAGCCATCGGTCAGATGGCAACCGGCGCAGCGCAAGACATAGTTCTGCCTGCCGAAGTCACCGCCATGCGCGGCGGCGGACACCAGCGCGCACGCCAGCAGCAGGCGGGTCATGGCCACGCGCATGGCTATTCCCCCATCAGCTTCTGGCGCAGGCCATGGACCTGCGACGGCTTCATCGGCGTACCGCGCGCCTTCGCCACGTCGTTCGCCTCGACGACCAGCGCCGGCGCGCCGGGGTTCAGTTCCGCGGCGACGTAGGTCATGACGGCGGCAAGGTCGGCATCCTTCATCGCCGCCTGGGGCGGCATGATCCCGTTGTAGACCTGCCCGTCGACCCGGATCCGCCCCGACATGCCCGCTAGCAGCAGGTGCGTGAGATAGTCCCTGGCCTGCGGCGCCGCAAGCTGCCTGCCGAGGCTGCCGGCCAGCGGCGGCGCCAGTCCCGGAATGCCGGTGCCGCGCTCGCCATGGCAGGCCATGCAGGTCGACTGGTAAACCGCCTCTCCCGGAGAGCCGGCGTGAGCGCCTGCGGCCAGCGCTGCCAGCAGGGATAGCAGATAGTGCGGCTTCATCGCTGTCACCTCGCCTGCGCCACGCCCATCGACACCACCACCGTGCAGTGGTACGAAGTGCTGCTGGTGTGCGCCATGCACCAGTTCACGTCGTTGTGCTCGCCCATGCGGTAGCCGGGCTTGTCGCCAATGTTGTTGTTGCAAGCGCAACGCCCGCACGGCGTGCCGCCGCAGCAGTCGTTGTAGCTGATCAGGTAGTCCTTGCCGTCCTTCGGGTTGTGGCACGTGCCGATCCACGCCACCTTCGACGGTTCCGTGCCCGGCGGGCAGGAATTGATCGTGCCGCCGCAGCAGGTGCACAGGTAGCCGTCGATGGCGCAGTAGCGCCAGTACTCGCACGAGGTATCGTCGTGGCTGCCGCGCTTGCCGGCGCCACCGTGGCCCGCGGCCCGCGCGGTGCGGTCGAAGGGAAGCACGGGCAGCGCCAGCGCCGCGCCCAGCGCGAACCGCCCCAGCCGGGTCAGCGCGGCGCGCCGCGAGGTCCGGTGCGCGATGCCGCGCGAGACCTTCTCGAAGAAGCTGTCGAACCGGGTCATCTCAGTTGGCCCCCGCCGTATCGCGCGCCGCCAGGAAGTCCTGCACGGAAGCCACGCCGAGTTCGCGGGCGGTGAACAGGCTCTCGAACTGCTCGCGGGAGTTGACCAGGCCCTTGGCCTGCACCACGCCGGTTTCGCTGATCAGCACTGCGTAGGGCAGCCTGGAGACCCGGTACGCCAACCCGAGCTGCGGCGACAGCAGGTACGGGAACGCCTGCAGGCCGGCCCGCCGCTCGAATTCAAGGTGTTCGGGCTGCTCGCCGTCGGAGGCCAGCACCACGCGCAGCCAATCGGCTTCGCGCTGGGCGATGCGCCTGGCGATCGGCAGCAGCTTCTTGCAGACCGGGCAGGTCGGCGAAACGAAGAACAGCAGCGTGGCATGGCTTTGCGCCTCGCCAAACGCCACGCCGACTTGCACCGCCTCGCCGGTGAGCGTGCGGTAGGCGTCGGCCGGCGCGCGGTCGCCGACCTTGGGACCATCGTCCATCATCAGCGCGCCCATCGGCGCGATGCGCTCGTACAGCACGCCGATCTGCCGCGTCAGCGCGACACAGATGGCCAGCACCGTCAGGAGCAGGATCCAGAGTAAGACCTGTGAAATGAGGAGTGAATCGCTCATGGGTGTTGCCTCGCGCTTTGGGAAACCGGACCGTTGGCGGTGAGTTGGGAGAAGGCCACATAGACACCGAAGCAGCTGATGGCGCCGCCCGCGATGGACAAGCCGTCTAGCAGCGACAGCGCGCGCTCGGCGGGGGCATGGGTCAGCCCGGCCGCGATGGCGATCAGCGCGGCATTACGCACGACGATCGCCCACGACAGCTTCGACGCGCCCTGCGTACCGCCGCAGCCGCAGTCGATGTCGACATGGCCGCGGGCGAGGTTGACGCCCGCCGCCAGCGTGACCAGCCCGAGGAACGCGACCGGCATCCAGGCCCCGCCCGCCACCGCGAACCACTGCAGCGACAGCACCCCGCTGAGCGCTTCCAGGCAGACGACCGCCAGCGCCGCCGCCCTGGCGCCGGCTTCCGGAATCAGCCGGTAGGCCGCCAGCGTGCCGGTGAACTGGTCGAACGCCAGCGCCTTGGATGCCGCGCCGGTAAGGAACAGCAGCGCAAGCAGCGTTCTTCCCACCTCGTGCACCACCGGATCACTGAAGAGATCGGCGCTCATTGCACCCCCAGGGCCATCGGGACTTCGACCAGCCCGTCCATGCGGGCCAGCGCCTTGCCGTTGCCGTCCGGATCGAGGCTCACGACACCCGCCTTGATGGCATCGAGGACGAACAGCCTGGGCCGTTCGCCGCGGCTCACCGCCAGCGCCAGCGCGTTGTTGCCGGGCAGCTTCTTCACCCGCTTCTGCGATGCAAGGTCGTAGACCCAGATTTCTTTCGCCGGACTCTTCTGCGTGCCGTCCACGCCATGCGAATGCATGGCGACATACAGCCGCTTCGAATCGGCATGCAACGCCAGCGGGTGATAGCCGCCCGGCCGCCAGCCGGCCTTGCGCTCGGCAGGCTGCGTCACCAGGGGCCAGGGCTGGCCGATCGTGGCGGCCTCGCCGCCAAGGTTGGCGTGATGCACGGTGCCGTGATAGCTGACAAAGAGGTAGTCGTCGCCGGTGCTCGCGCTGGAAATAAAGACCGGATCCTGGTCCGGATCGAAGAACTTCGGGCTCTTGCGCTGCGACACGACCTTGCCCTCGCCATCGAAGGTGATGGTCATCAGCGTGCCGTCGCCGCATAGCGTGGAAAAGCGGCTGGCCGTGCTTGCCGAAGGCGCGATTGCCCAGCAGCCCGGCGTGGGGATCTCGGCCAGGAACTTGCGGGCCCGCACGTCGACCACCGACACCGACGTGGCAGGCGTCGCGTTCTGCACCAGAACGTAGCGGCCGTCCGAAGTGGTGCGCAGCAGGTCGCGGTACGGGAGCGATTGCGCATGCTTGGGCGGGATCGGAATCTCGGCCTTGCGCTGCAGCGTCAGCGCGTCGATGACCTCGACCTGGTCGAGCCGGTCGCCGCGGTTGAGCTTGGCGTAGTACTGCGTCGCGACGTAGATCTCGCTGCGGTCCGGCGACAGCGTGGTCATGCCCATGCCGCCGGTGCCAAACACGCTCAGCACGCGCATCTTCTCGCCATCGACGATGACGAGCCGCGAATCGGCAAGGTGCGACAGCGCGGCATCCTGCAGATACAGGCGGTACGGGTTGCCCGGCGCAAGCACCTCCGTGGTGAGCTGTTCCGGCTGCGCGTGTGCCGGCAGCAGGGCGGAAGCGCACGCGAGGCCGCAGAGTGCCTGGCATGAGCGCCGGATCGAACTGGCAAGGGGCGTCTTCAAGTTGGGGGCTCCTCGGTTCCGCTCGCATTGCCGGGACCGACCATGTCTTTGTCTGAACCCAGTGTATGAACATCCCATGCGCGACCGATATCCGTTTTCCGCATTTCTGCATCGCCTTGCCGCGGGTGTCACACGTTTGCCGCGCGACGTCCCCTGCTTTCGCGCTTAGGGGCCGACCTGTATTGCGCTCGCGCGGCGACAAGTCTTTAATTGCCATACCGCTTCGTGCGTATAAACTCGATCAAGGCAGGCGGCGATCTCGTGCAAGGAAGTGGGAAGACATGGGCCAGTTTTGTGAGCAGGAATGCACGGGGCGTGATGGCGCGCGCGCACCGGCAACGATCAGATCGGTCGCCACCGACGACGTGCAGGAGCAAGCCGACGGCCTCGCGGAATGGGATCAGCACTACGTGCAGCTCAGCGCCGGCAAGTTCAACGGCGCCGTCACCGAGATCCGCTTCCTCGACACGCAGATCTACGAAGAGCGCACCGACCAGAGCGTGCGCATGACGGGAGAGGGTATCCCGGGCGCCCGGAATTTCACCATTCCCTTTGGCCTCTATGGCACCGGCTCGTTTCACGGGCATCCGCTGGCCGACGAAGCGCTGCTCACCTTCGCCTACGGCGACAGCCTGGAATGCAGGACGCCGCGCGTGATGCACCTTGTTGGTGTTTCCTTTGACATGGGCACCCTGGCCGAATATCTCGAATGCACCTCGGGCGTCGACATGGCGTATCGGCTTATCGGCAAGCACGCCATTCCGGCAGACCGCCAGGCCGTGGCCGACGCGCGCAGACTGATCCAGTCGATGATCGCCACGCTGACGGCCGAGCCGCACCTGCTGCTGGACGAACCGCTCCAGTACACCCTGCGCAATGCCCTGCTCGACAGCATTGCCACGCTGCTCACCGTGTCGGGCGACCCGCTCCCGGTGCCGGCCTCGTACAGCGTGCGGCGCAATATCGTCGAGCGGGCAAAGGAGTACGTGATGGCCAACATCGGCGAGGCCGTGACCGTCGCCGACCTCTGCCGCGCGGCCGGCGTGAGCCGGCGCAATCTGGAGTACTGCTTCACCGAGGTGCTGGCGCTGAGCCCGGCCCAGTTCCTGCGGACCGTTCGCCTGAACGGGGTGCGGCACGAACTGCGGCAGGAGGCCTCGGCCAACGTCCAGAACGTGGCCGCGCGCTGGGGCTTCTGGCACATGAGCCGCTTCGCGCAGTCCTACCATGCGATGTTCGGCGAACTGCCGTCAATGACGTTGCGGGGCAGCGGCACCGTGCGGCGCGGCGCCTGAGCCTTGCGCCGAAGGAAGTGCCGGCGCAGCGCGTGCCGGCCTTGCCCCCGCGCTCCCGCGCCGAGGCTGCCTTTGCCTCAGCCTCTTCCCTTCAGATAAGCCTCGGCCGCCGCGCACGCGGAGGCAATCAGCACGGGCGTCAGCGTCCTGGCCGTCTCGGTCTCTTTTTTCTCGTGTACCCAGCCGAGGTAGGTCGTGCCGCGCGCGGCCAGGAACAGGGGCAGATGCGCCAGCTCTGACTGCGGCAGTGGCCGGTGCCTGCGGTAACCGTCGAGGAAAGCGTCCAGCGCCGCGTCGAAGTCCGCCTTGTCGCGCAGGAAGTACAGCGAGGTCGCCAGGTCAAACAGATGCCAGCCATAGCCGGCATCGTCGAAGTCGATGACGCGGACGCGGTCGCCCTCCACCATCAGGTTCTCCGGCACCAGGTCGGCGTGGATCAGCCCGAAATTCCGGCTGCTCTTGCCATACGCGAGCAGGTCGCGGCGGATGGCCCTGCGCGCTGCTGCCAGCAGTGTCCGCTGCGGCTGGCTCAGCTGCTCCAGCTCCCAGAAGCGCCCCCACAACGGGGCCGGACCGGTGAGGCCCTGTTCACACCAGTGGTGCCGGACAAAGCCTGCCGGCGGACGCCACGCGCTGGACTGGTTATGCATGCGCGCGGCGATCTCGCCGAGCGTGACGTAGCATCGCGCCACCGCGCCCTCGCCCACCCCCAGGCCCGACTCCAGCGCGCCGAGTTGCCGGCCCTCGACCCATTCCAGTACGTCCACCAGGCGGCCATCGGCCGCCCCGCGTGCCTCTATGCGCTCGAACAGCCTGCCGGCACGCGAAGGCATGGCGCGCGGCACTTCGATGCCGGCCTGGTGCAGCGCTGCCATCCACTCGAATTCCGACTGCAGCGCAGCGTCCGAGTGATAGCCCGCGCGATGCACGCGCAACGCCACCCGGCCGCCGTCGCGCAGGTCGACGCGAAACACCGCGTTCTCCCGGATCTTGATCGGGGAGATGCCGGCATGGTCGAGGTCCCACCTTGCCAGCGCCTTCTCCGCCAGGCGCCGGAGTTCGTGCGGATCCTCGGGCGCCGCAGCCTCTTCAGCCGGTTCAGCCCCTGCTGGTCTGGTCACGGTGCGCCTCGTCACAGGCCGCCGAGCACGTCGTCCAGCGTCGCCAGCAGCTGGTCTGCGTGCGCGGTCGAGAACGGCATCGGCGGCCGGATCTTCAGGATGTTGTCGTGCACGCCGATGCGGCTGATCAGCACGCCGCGCCTGCGCATCTCGTTGACCACATGCCTGGCGACTTCCGTGGCCGGGGTCTTGGCCTGCTTGTCCCCGACCAGTTCAACCGCGAAGAACAGGCCGCTGCCGCGCACGTCGCCGACCACTTCATGGCAGGCCCGCAGCGTGCGCAGGCCGTCGAGCACATAGTTGCCCACGGCGCGGGCGTTCTCCTGCAATCCCTCTTCCTCCAGCACGTCGAGCACGGCCATGCCGGCGGCGCATGACACCGGGTTGCCGCCGAAGGTATTGAAGTACATCGGGTTCCGCGCGGCAAAGAGATCGACCAGTTCGGTGCGTCCCACCACACCGGCCAGCGGATGCCCGTTGCCCATCGGCTTGCCCATCGTCACCAGGTCCGGCACCACGCCAAGCCGCTGGTGCCCCCAGAAATGCGAGCCGAAGCGGCCAAAGCCACCCTGCACCTCGTCGGCGATAAACACGCCGCCGGCGCGGCGTACCTTCTCCACGGCGCGGGCCAGGTATCCCGCCGGAATATCCGGCAGGCCCTCGCACGACAGGCCGGAGCAGAGCAGCAGCCCCGCCACGCCGACACCATCCGCCTCGAAAGCATCGATTGCGCGCTGGATTTCCGCCGCGTAGGCCTGCGCCAGCGCTTCCTCGCTCAGATCGCCAGCCTCGCGGTAGGGATCGATGACCGGAATGGTCCTGACATGGCGCCCGCGCTGCTCCGGCGTCGACAGGAAGGAACTTGCCTGGACCACCGCCGCCGTGTTGCCGTGGTAGGAGTGGGCGGTGCAGATGACGCCCATGTTCCCGGTGCATTCGCGCGCGATGCGCAGCGCGAGTTCGTTGGCCTCGCTGCCGGTGCAGCAGAACATCACCCGGCCGAGCGCCGGGTCGAACCTGGCCAGCAGGCGCTCGCCGTACCGCACCACGTTCTCGTGCAGGTAGCGCGTGCTGGTATTCAGCGTCGCGGCCTGCTCGGCAATCGCACGCACCACGCGCGGGTGACAATGGCCGACATGCGGGACGTTGTTGTAGGCATCGAGATAGCGGTTGCCGTCGGCGTCGAACAGCCAGACGCCATCGCCACGCACCAGGTGCAATGGCTCGTCATAGAACAGCGGCGAGTGCTTGCCCAAGACGGCGAACCTGCGTGCCAGCAGTGCCTCATTCCCCATGAATCCCCTCCCCTCCGTGAGATCTCGAACCGGCCTGGCGCCGCCTCAGTAGGCGAAGCAGATTGACCTGGTTTCGGTATATGCGTCGATGATCGCCTTGCCGTGCTCGCGGCCGACGCCGGAGGCCTTGAAGCCGCCGAACGGCAATGCCGGGTCCACCATGTTGTGCGAGTTGACCCAGACCGTGCCGGCCTCGATGCGATCGACCACGGCCAGCGCCTTGTCGAGCTGGTTCGTCCACACGCTGGCGCCCAGCCCATACTCGCTGGCGTTGGCCGCGGCGATGACTTCGTCGAGGTCGTCATACGGCATCGCCACCAGCACCGGCCCGAAGACTTCCTTGCGCACCAGCGACAGCGGCTCGCAGAACGCGTTCGCGACCACGGTCGGCTTCACGAAGTAGCCGTCACCGGGGGCAGCGCCGCCGCCGCAGAGAATTTCGCCACCCTGCGCGCGGCCTTCGTCGATCATGCCGACGACCTTGTCGCGATGGCGGGCCGACACCAGCGGGCCCATCTGAGCGCGTTCGTCGAAGCCTGAACCAAGGACGAGGCTGTCGGCCACCGCCGCCACGCCGCCGACGATCTCGTCGAAGCGGGCGCGGGGCACATACAGCCGCGAGCCCGCCGTACAAACCTGGCCATGGTTGAAGAAGACCGCGCTGGCCGCGCCTTCGATCGCCTTGCGCGGATCGCAGTCGTCCAGCACGATCACGGGACTCTTGCCGCCGAGTTCGAGCGAGACCCGCTTGATGTCGGCGCCGCACTGCGCGCCGATGATGCGTCCGACCTCGGTCGAGCCGGTGAAGGTCACCTTGCTCACCGCCGGGTGACACACCAGTGCCGCGCCAGCGGTCTCGCCGCGGCCCGTGACCACGTTCAGCACGCCGGGCGGAAAGCCGGCCTGGTGTGCCAGCTCGGCCAGCCGGATGGCAGTCAGTGGCGTTTCCTCCGCCGGCTTCAGCACTACGGTGCAACCGCAGGCCAGCGCCGGCGCGATCTTCCAGACCGCCATCAGCAGCGGGAAATTCCACGGCACGATGGCGGCAACCACGCCGGCGGGCACGCGGCGCGTGGATGCCTGGTAGCGCACGCCGGGCGGAAAGCCGAGCGAGAGGTCGAGCGTGCTGCCCTCGATCTTGGTGGCCCATCCCGCCATGTAGCGCAGCCATTGCGCACTGCCGCCCACCTCCAGCATCTTCGAGAAGCCCAGCAGCTTGCCCTGGTTGAGCGTCTCCAGCGCCGCCAGTTCATCGCCATGCGCCTCCACCAGGTCGGCCAGCTTCAGCAGCAGCCGCTCGCGCATGGCGGGCGGCATGCGACGCCACGCATCCGCTTCCAGCGCATGCTTCGCGATGTCGACCGCCATCCCGACGTCTTCGCTGTCGCCGTCGGCGACCTGCGCAATCTCGACGCCGGCGGCCGGGTCGTAGACGGCGAACGTCTTGCCGCTGCGGGCGGCCATCAGTTCGCCACCGATAAACATCCCGGTACGGATGCTCTTCAGCACTTCCATTCTCTGCATACTGACTCCTGATCGGATTCCGGCTTCCGCGCCGGTCTGGACCGGCCGCCTGCGCTGCGTCGGGGCATGCGCGCGGGCGGCCCGGCGCGGCTTTGCCCCTTCGGTTGCTACCGGCCCAGCGCGCTGGCGGTGTGGCCGCCGATGGCGTAGTCGGTCTTCGGTACGTCGAGGCACATCACCCGCACCGAAGACGGCTCCACACCCAGCGCACTGACCGCGGCGTCGGTGACCTGGGTGATGAACGCCGCCTTTTGCTCGGGCGTGCGGCCTGCGATCATGTACACCTGTATCACTGGCATGGCGCTTCTCCTTCCATTGGGATCTCCCGGGGCAGCATAGGGTGTGGCGCGCGTCGGCGATATTGGGTCGCCTCTGCGCGCGCATAGGGCGCTCCGGCAGGATGTGTAGGTATTTCCTTTATGCAGGCATGGCATGGGGGTCGTCCCGACGGTATTGACCCCCGTTGCGCGGCGCAGGTCCTGGCCCCGGACGGGCTGGATCAGGACGCGGTGGCCAATTCGCGCTGCACGCGATGGAAGCCACGGTTGAAATACACCAGGCTTCCCCCCTCCGAGCGCACGGTGACGCGGTCGAGGGTGACGAAGATGACCGAATGCGAACCGACTTCCTTGCAGTCGCTGATGCTGCCCTGCAGCCTGGCAATGGCGTCGCGCAGGGCGGGCTGGCCGCCCTCGCCCTGGGTCCCGTCCGGCTCCCAGATGTCCCACGCGAAGCGGACTTCCATCGGCATCTGCGTCATGCCGGCGAAATGCCTGGCGAGTTCTTCCTGTTCGCTGTTCAGCACGTTCACGCATAAGCGCCCGTTGCGCTGGAAGGTGGCATGCGAGACGCTGCCGCGATTGACGCAGACCAGGATGGTCGGCGGCGCGTCGGTCACCGAGCACACCGCGCTGGCGGTGATGCCGCATCGGCCCGCCGGACCTTGCGTGGTGACGATGTTGACCCCTGCGGGAAGGTGCGCCATGGCCTGGCGGAATTCGGTTTGATTGACGGCGCTCATGCTGTCGGCTCCCTGCGTTGTCGGTTCCGATCGAAGCGTAGTGCAGCGCCCGCCGTGGCCGCTATTCATGCGAACCACCCGCGTTGACAGGCTAGCGCGCAGCCATCTACGTGTTTTCCTTATCGTGCTGGCGGGGGTGCCTGGTGTACTCTTCAGCCCTCAGCCATCCCGGCAGGCGATTCCTCTCTGCACGCCGCGCGCCCGGCCAGGTGGTTCCATTCTTACCGAAGCGACGCCCCCCATGACTGCTTGCTCGGCAATCGCCTACATCGTTGACGACGACAAGGAGCTTCGTACCTCGCTGGCATGGCTGCTGGAGACCGTGTCGGTCCAGGCCGAGTGCTTTGCCAGTGCGCGCGAATTCCTCGCCGCCTACGATCCGAAGCGGCCCGCGTGCCTGGTGCTCGACGTGCGCATGCCGGAGACCGGCGGCTTCCAGCTGCAGGAAATCCTGAACCAGCGCGGCGCGACCCTGCCGATCATCTTCGTCTCGGCGCACGGCGACATCCCCATGTCGGTGAAGGCGCTGCAGAAGGGCGCGATCGACTTCGTCGAGAAGCCCTACAACCCGCAGCAGATGCTGGAAAAGATCCAGGACGCGCTCAAGCGCGCGGTCCAGCTGCACGACGGCGCCGAACAGCACAAGAAGATCCGCGCCAAGCTGGACAAGCTCACCGCGCGCGAACGGGAGATCCTGCGCCGCGTGCTCGACGGCATGTCGAGCCGGATCATCGCCGACGAGCTGCACATCAGCGTGAAGACGGTCGATGTCCACCGCACCAAGATCCGCGAGAAGCTCGGCGTGGTGAGCACCGCCGCGCTGGTGCGCGAGGTGATGGAAGTCTGGCCGGCGTCGGACCGCACCCAGGACTGAGCGCCCGCTTCGCCGCGCGCGGTCGTCCTGCGCTCAATCCCCGGCACGCGCCGCGCACAGCGGCACGGAGAAGGTGAACGAGGTGCCGAACGGCACGCGGTTCTGCGCCCAGATGTCGCCCCGGTGCCGCGACACGATGCTCTTGCACAAGGCGAGCCCGATGCCGTTGCCGCCCGGCTTGCCGGAGAAGAAGCCGTCGAAGATGCGCTGGCTGTCCGCGTGCGGCAGCCCGCGCCCCATGTCGTGCACCACCAGCATCGCCTTGCCGCCCTGCTCCGGGCCGCCCGTCGCGCACGTCTCGATGCGCAGCGTGCGCCGGTCGGCCGGCAGCGCCGCCATTTCCTCGATCGCGTTGAACGCGATGTTGAGGATCACCTGGCCGATCAGCACCTTCTCGCAACTGATCGGCAAGGGGTCCTTCGCCAGCGCCAGTTCGAGCCGCACGCCCGCCTCCTCGCACTTGAGCAGGATGAAGTAGGCGCTGTCGCTGACGATGTCGTTCAGGTCGGCCAGCGCCTCGGCCTGCTCGAGCCTGACCACGTACTCGCGAATGCTCTTGATGATCAGCGACGCATGCTCCACCTGGCGCGCCGCAGCGTCAAGGCCAAAGCGGATCGCGTCGACGTCGGCGCGGTCCATCGCCAGGCGGCGCGTGGCGCCTTCGATGAAGTTGCGGGTCGCCGCCAGCGGCTGGCTCAGCTCGTGCGCGATGGCCATCGCCATTTCCCCCATGGCGTTATAGCGCGCAAGGTACTCGATCTCGCGCTCGCGTTCGCGCTCCAGTGACTCTGCCTCGACCTGCGCGGTCACGTCGCGGAACAGCAGCAGGTATCCCCGGATGTCGTCCTCGATTTCGACGTAGTGCGAGATGGCCTGGTGCCAGCGCATCTCGCCGGACGGCGTGCGCACGTGGTACCGGGTGGAAAAGGAGCCGCGCGCGGGCACTTCCGGCGCGACATGTTCGCGCAGCACGGGCATCAGCGGCGTTTCGCAGAACGCGTCGAACTCCGCGCCCAGCACTTGCGCCTCGCTGCGCTCCAGGATCCGGCAGCCGGATTCGCTGACGTATGCCACGCAGCCGCCGCGATCCACCACCACCACGCCTTCGTCAAGGTCCTGCATGAAGGCCCTGAGGCGGCTTTCGGAGCGCCGCAGTTCGCGCTTCAGTGCCTCTTCGGCCGAGATGTCGCGAAACTGCACCATCAGCACGTCGCGGGACGCCAGCGACACACGCGTGGCGATGGCTTCCGACAGGATCTCCTTGCCGTCCTTGGCCCGGTAGCACCACTCGATCACGCTCTGCCCGGTCCGGGCCGCGTCGTCCAGCCATTGGAGCCCGACCTCGCGCCGGTATTTCTCCGCTCTGCTGCTCATGTCCGGCGCCTTCAGCGCCGGGAATTCCTCCAGCGTGAAACCCAGCGTGTCGCGCGCCGCGCGGTTCGCCCAGAGGATGGACTTGGTTTGCGCATCGTGCAGGATCACGCGCAGGGTCAACGCCTCGACCATGCGATAGAAGTCCTCTTGTCCGAATCGGTACATGCTGGTTCCCGCATGCGTGCGCAGCGCCCCCGATGGGCGCGCGCGCCAGTGGCATGAATCAATTCCCAGCGTACCGCCAGTCCAGGCCGGGCGCCTATAGGTAATTCCTTTATGCGGCCCCGGGAAACCGCACTGCAATGCACGCCTCCCTCCAATTGCTGGCCCCCACGCCGCGTGGCTAGACTGCATGCAACGGTCCAGGCCGTCAGCGCCGGCTCGCGCAGCCGGCCCAAAGCACATTACCGGAGACAACCATGCTGCATTCCGCTGCGTCGGAAGGCCTCATCGATCCGCATGCCGCCGCGGCGCTGCGGGTCGCGGCGGACGGTCCGCATCCCGACCTGCTCGAGCGCGTACTGAGCGAGATCCGCCTGCGCCGGCAGGAGTTCGATGCCAAGCGGCACGTGCCACGCGACATGGTCGCCCGGCTCAAGCAACTGGGCGTCTACCGCGCCGCCACGCCCCGCTGCTTCGGCGGCGATGCGCGCTCGCCGTCGGCCTTCCTCCGGCTGATCGAGACCATCTCGCAGGCCGACGGCTCGGCCGGATGGGTAGCGAGCTTCGGCTCGGCCGCGGTCTACCTCGCCGCCCTGCCGCGCGACACGCTCGCGCGCGTCTACGCCAACGGTCCCGACGTTGCCTTCGCCGGCGGCCTGTTTCCGATCCAGCCGGCCGACAAGGTCGCCGGCGGCTGGCGCGTCAACGGGCTGTGGAAATTCGCGAGCGGCTGCAAGGGCGCCGACATCCTCGGCGTCGGCATCGGCGCCGGCGACGGCGGCAAGCCGCGCACGGCGGTGCTCATGCCCGAGAGCGTGGAGATCGTCGAGAACTGGGAAGTGATCGGCCTGCGCGGCACCGGCAGCCACGACCTGCGCGTGAAGGACCTGTTCGTCGCCGACGAATGGACCTTCGTGCGCGGCGGCGCGCCGAGCATCGACGAGCCGCTCTACCGCTATCCCTCGATTGCCTACGCGGCTCAGGTACTGGCGGTGGTGAACCTTGGCGTGGCACGCGCCGCGCTGGACGAGGTGGCGCGCATGGCAGGCGGCCGTACCGGCATCACCGGCGCGCCGAAAATGGCCGACCGCGCCTACCTGCGCATCGCCGTCGCCCGCGCGGAAGCGGAACTGCGATCGGCGCGCGCCTTCTTCTACGACGCCACCGACTGCGCCTGGGACACCATCCTGGCGGGTGACAGCCCCAGCCCCGAGCAGGTCAGCCTGCTGCGCCTGTCCGCCGTGCAGGCCACCCGCGCCGGCGCCAATGCGGCCCAGGTGGCCTACTCGCTTGCCGGCACCGCGGCGATCTACGACGGCCACCCGCTGCAGCACTACCTGCGCGACGCGATGGTCGTGACCCAGCACGCCTTCCTCGGCGAAGGGCTGTACGACGCCGCCGGCGCCGTGGCCCTCGGCGTGCCGCCGATGCCCGGCTACATCTGACACCGCCGCAGTCCCGCAAGCACCCGACCTTCACCGGAGCCCGATATGTCGCAACCCAGCCAGAGCCCCCTTCGCGTCCTGTTCTGCATTGGCATCACGCAGAACTTCTTCGACCTGCCCACCGGCCAGGGCATCGAGGTGTGGAAGGGATTCAGCGCCATGATGAAATCGCTCGGCGCGCTGCCCGGCGTCACCGTGCTCGGCGCGATCGACGACGACCGTCTCATGGTCGGCCCGTCCACCACGTCGCCGTGGACCGTCTACATCATGGCCGACGTGGTCGACCACGCCACCGTGGTCGCCGCCTGCAACCTGTTCCGCACCACGCCGGTCGGCGCGTACAGCCTGTGGCGCTACGCCAAGGTGGAAGCGCGCGTGGGCCGCGCGCTCGAGATTCCGGCCGAGGCCGCCTGACGCCATGACGCAAGCGCAGCACACTGCAAGCGATGTGGCGAGCCTGCTGGCCGGCCGGGTCGCCGCGCTCGAGTCCCAGGACGCGGCGCGCCGCGCGCTGTCGCGCTACATGTCGCTCTGCGACGTGCCGGCGCCGCGCGATGCGCATGACGCCCCCGCCGGCGAGCTCGAAGCGCTGTTCACCGCCGATGCCGTCTGGGAAGGCGTCGGCGCGGAGTACGCCGCCGGATTCGGCCGCCATATCGGACCGGCAGCCATCGTCAGCTTCCTGCGCGGCTATCTTCCGCCCGCGCCGCATTTCCGGCGCAACGTGCATTGCCTGACCAGCGAGTCCCTGCTTGCGCAGGGCGGCACGGTGCGCGGCCACTGGATCCTGCAGCAGCTTTCGGTCTATGCCGGCGGGCAGACCGAACTGATTTCGGCACGCCTCGCGGTGGCTTTCGCCATCGACACCGACGGCACTGCCCGCATCCGGCATTTCCAGACTGAGCGGCTGTCCTGCACCAGGCTCGGCACCTCGCCCGGGGAGCCGCCGCGATGACCGCCTTCGTTTCCCGCTTCCATCTGGGCGGCGCTGGCCCGGCCATCGCCATCAAGGATTCGATCGATATCGCGGGCCATGCCACGGTCGCGGGCAGCCGCGCACTGGCCGATGCGCCGCCCGCGGCGGAGCACGCGGAAGTCGTGTCGCGGCTGCTCGCCGCCGGCTGGTCCATTGTCGGCAAGACCACCATGCACGAACTTGCCTTCGGCATCTCGGGCATCAACGATTTCGCCGGCACGCCGCTCAACGCCCAGGCGCCGGAGCGCATTCCC
>JABFVP010000376.1 GCA_013362725.1 Cupriavidus sp. | reverse complement strand
GGGGATTCGGTGGACGGAGTCGAACTCCTGCCGGCGGGTGATGGAAACTTGTTTGCTCATGTGTACCGGCGCCGGTGCCGGCGGCCTGCGTTGAAGCGGACGCCGCGCGTGCGTCCGAAGCCTCTATTGTGGACTGAATTGCGTGGGCGGTGATGGCCTTGCAAGCCACGCTGCCGCCCGCGGCGGAGCCGCCGCCCCGCCGCTCAGCGGATGCCCAGCAGCTTGTGGGTCTGCAGCGATAGCCGCCAGCGCGGGTGGCGCTGGCAGAAGGCCACCGCGGCGGCGGTATTTTCGCGCGCCATCGGACCGTCCATGGCCTGCACCAGGAAATGGCGGAAATCAAGCTTCTCGTATGCGGCAAAGTCCTGCCCTTGCTGCGGGATCACCACCTTCAGCTCATCGCCGTGCGTGACCACCAGCTCCGAACCCATCTTGGGGCTGACGCAGACCCAGTCGATGCCGGGCGGCACGGCGATGGTGCCATTGGTCTCGATCGCGATCTCGAAGCCCTGCGCATGCAGCGCGTCGATCAGCGGCGCGTCGAGCTGCAGCAGCGGCTCGCCGCCGGTGCAGACCACCAGCGGCGTGCCGCCGGCGCCCTGCGGCCACTCGGACGCGACCACCGCGGCCAGTTCCGCGGCGTCGCGGTACTTGCCGCCGCGCGTGCCATCGGTGCCGACGAAATCCGTATCGCAGAACTGGCACACCGCGCTGGCGCGGTCCTGCTCGCGGCCGCTCCACAGGTTGCAGCCGGCAAAGCGGCAGAACACCGCGGCACGGCCGGCGTTGGCGCCTTCGCCTTGCAGCGTATAGAAGATTTCCTTGACGGCGTAAGTCATGCGTGGGGTCTCTCTCGGACCGTAAACAGCGGTTAGCAGCAGTTCGGCAGTACTTGCTGGCCGGGGTTCAGTAAAGGATGGGCAGGGCCGGAGCCGGACTTCGCGTCGCGTGGGTCGCCCTGGCGCTTGGTCGCGCCCTCGATGTGGACCGAAACGTATCGATCGGGGCGGCTGTGCTGGCAGCGCGGGTGCTGCCGGGTGGAGCTGTCCTGGCCTGTCGCAGGCTGCGCCCGGCATGGGGCCGGACGCGAGCGCAAGTATACCAGAGGCCCCAGGGTTTTCGCTGGCCGCCGCTTGCCGCGCCCCGGCAAAGGTGAAGCCCGGTGCTCGCGCCGGGCCAGCGCGGCTGATTGCGTGCCTACTTCAGCCCGAGGTAATCGCGCTTGCCGATCTGCACGCCCTTGTGGCGCAGGATGTCGTAGGCCGTGGTCACGTGGAAATAGAAATTGGGCAGGGCAAAACCCAGCAGGTAAGACTTGCCGTCGAAGCGCAGCGGGCCCTGCGGCAGCTTCAGTTCGACCACGCGCTGTTCGCTGCCTTCCAGTTGCGCCGGCGTGATCTGCTCGAGGAACACGATGGTGCGGCCGATGCGGTCCTGCAACTCCGCAAAAGTCGTTTCGGTATCGGCAAAGGACGGCACCTCGATCCCGGCCAGCCGAGCGGCGCAGCCCTTGGCGGCATCGCTGGCACGCTGCACCTGCGCCGGCAGCGCATCCATGTCGGCGATCAGGCGGGTCTGGATCAGGTCGGCCGGGTCCATCCCCTGCGCCTGCGCGTGCGCCGCGCCCTTGGCAAGGATCGCGTCGAGGTTGCCCAGCGCGCGGATAAACGGAGGGATCGAAACGTCGTACATCGAAAGTGCCATGGAGGGTCTCCTGTGCAGGGGGTTCTTGTCGATGCGGCGCGGACACCTCGGCCGGACCGCAGCCGCAAGCATAGCGTGGACCGCGGGAATCGTCGGGAACAGGCGCTGCGGAAGCCTTCCCGCCCGGCGGTGGTCAGGGTCGCCGGCGCCGGCGCTCGGCCTGGTACGCCTCGATCTGCGGCAGTATCGCCAGGCGCCGCGCCAGACTCGCGGCCGGCCAGTACTGTTCACGGTCGTAGTACGCCATGACGGCAGGCGTGGTGTGCGGGATGCTGACCCACGGCTGCTTCGATGCGGTATAGATGTGAATATCCGGCGGCAGCAGGTCCGGCTGGTCCAGCGTGCCGACGCGAACAAAGCGCAGTATCGGCCCCGACCCGGCATAGCTGCTCCATACCGCGACATGGCAGCTGGGGCACCTGGCAATCTGCTGGCCCTGGCCGCTTGCCGACGGCGTGTCGACCACCTCGGGTTCTCCAGACAACAGCGCAACCCGATCGGCCTCTATCATGGCGTTGAGCGCGAACGAGGCACCGGTCTCTCGCTGGCACCAGCGGCAATGGCAGCAGTGCACGAACAGCGGCGCGGTTGCCATGCGATAGCGGACGGCCCTGCAGGTACAGCCCCCTTCGGCCGGGAACGGCGATTGCGTGGTCACGTACTGATCCCTCCCTGGTTGTCCAGGTGAATCGTACCGGACATGACGAATGCGCGTGGCCGCGTCATGCCGCGGGTGCCTTGCACCACGCAGGATGAACAGAGCGCGGCAACCTGATTTAACATAGCGGGCCATCGTCCCCGCAATCCTGCCGCCCTGCTCCGCCCGCGCCCGACATGAATGCGCCGTTCCCGCTCCGCACGGAATGCCCGCCCGGTGCCTGCATCTGCGGGCGCGAAGCGCTGCTGAACGATCCCGATGCCGACCTGCGCGTGCTGCGCCTGACGCGCGCCGAGGAAAAGCGTCTGGTCGAACGGCTCGAGAACCTGACCAGCCTGGCCGAGCTGCAACGGATGCAGGGCCTGATGCAGGCCCAGCTCGGCATCGCGCTGAGCATCACGCCCAGCGCGCGCGGCGTGCGCACCGTGCGCGGCATCAGCATCCAGGTGCTGGAGCGCCCCGGCCTGTGCCGCAAGATCCGCCAGTCGATCCCGGCCGCGATCCGGCGCAGCATGGAGGCGCACCCAGAGATTGCCTATGCGCTCCTTGATGCCCATGACCTGCTTGGCGGGACCTGAGCCTGCGTTGCCAGCTGGCCCTCACATGCCGCCACGCCTTTTGCCCTGACCCGCTTCCCAGCCCCCATCGGCTCCTGTAGGACCGCGCCCGATACCTGCGCCGGCATCACTGACCTATCACTGAGACATAGGCAGAACACGCGGAGGCCGGGCGGCATGACGATTTCATACTGGGCAGCCGGGACAACCCTTTCGAGCCCGTCCCTGGACGGCGACGCGACCTGCGATGCCTGCGTCATCGGCGCGGGCATCGCCGGGCTGTCGGTTGCCTATGAACTGGCTGCGGCTGGCCAGGCCGTGATCGTGATCGATGCGGACGGGCCTGGCGCGGGCGAAACCGGCCGGACCACCGCGCACCTGATGACGGCCTTCGACGATTATTTTTTCTACATCGAGCGCCACTTGGGGCATCAGGCGGCACGGCGGGTGGCGCAGAGCCACGCGGCGGCGGTGTCGCGGATGGAGTCGATCTGTGCGGCCGAGGCCATCGACTGCGACTTCCGGCGCGTCGATGGTTATCTCTTTGCCGAATCGTCCGACGGTGAAGACCTGCTGTCCAGGGAACTGGATGCCGCGCATCGCGCCGGCCTGGACGACGTCGAGCGGGCCAGCGACGTGCCCACCGGCAAGGTGGCGCTGCGCTCGGCGCTGCGCTTCCCGCGGCAAGGGCAGCTCCATCCGCTGAAGTACCTGGGCGGCCTGGTCGCCGCGATCGAGCGTCGTGGCGGCAAGGTGTACGGCAAGACCCGCGCCATGGAGGTCGAAGACGGCCGGCCCGCCACCGTGCGCACCGGCAGCGGCGCGCGCATCGAGGCCGGCAACGTCATCGTTGCCACCAATACGCCGTTTATCGACCGTTTTGCCATCCATACCAAGCAGGCCGCGTACCGGACTTTCGTGGTGGGCATGAAGGTGCCGCGCGGCAGCATGCCGCTGTGCCAGTTCTGGGACACGCTCGATCCCTACCACTACGTGCGCATCGCCGGCGACTTCGACGCCGTCCACCAGTTGCTGATCAGCGGCGGCGAAGACCACAAGGTGGGCCAGGCCGATGATGCCGGGCAGCGTTTCGGCAGGCTGGTCGACTGGACCCGCCAGCGCTTCCCGGTGGTCGACGAACCCGTGTTCGCGTGGTCGGGCCAGGTGATGGAGCCGGTCGACGGGGTCGCCTTTATCGGCCGCAACCCCGGCGATACCAACGTCTATGTCGTCACCGGCGATTCCGGCAACGGCATGACCCACGGCGCGATCGCCGGCATGCTGATCCGCGACCAGATCACCGATCGCACCAATGACTGGGCCGATCTTTACGATCCGACGCGCAAGTCGGTGACGGCCGTGGTCGAGTATGCGCGCGAGAACGCCAATGTGGTGGCCCAGTACGCCGACTGGCTCGGCCAGGATGACGGCGTCGCGCTCGATGCCATCGCCCCGGGCGAAGGGCATGTGGTCAAGGCCGGCGGCCGCCACGTAGCCGCGTTCCGCGATGCGGATGGCGGCCTGCACACCTTCGACGCCACCTGTCCGCACCTGAAATGCCTGGTCCAGTGGAACAGCCTGGAGCAATCGTTCGATTGCCCCTGCCATGGCTCGCGCTTCGGCGTCGATGGCTCGGTGCTGCATGGTCCGGCAAAAGGTGGCCTGGAGCCCGTCGACGTGACCCGGGACGACCAGCGCCATCATTGAACGGGGAGGCCCGCCGCGCCGGCGCTGCGAAGGCATCGCGCGGGCACGGCGGACGCGAGGGCCTTTGCGTGCCCTGAATGCACCCTGAATGCGCCCTGAACGTCACAGGAGTCGCCATGCTCACTCCCGCCAGCATTGCCAAGCACCCGATCCATCCGATGCTGATCACCATCCCCATCGGCTTGTGGATCTTTTCCTTTGCCTGCGACCTGATCCGCTATTTCGGCGGCACCAGTCCCAACTGGCCGGTGGTGGCCCTCTATGCCATGGTCGGCGGCATCATTGGCGCGTTGCTCGCGGCGCTGCCCGGCCTGATCGACCTGCTGTCGCTGCCCAGCGGCATCCGCCGCATTGCGCTGCTGCACATGGGCATCAACCTGACGGTAGTCGCGCTCTACGTGATCAACGCCTGGTGGCGCATGCGCGGCGCCGGTGCCGGCGCCCTCGTGCTGTCGGCGATTGCCATCGGCCTGCTGGTGGTGTCAGGCTGGCTGGGCGGGAAGATGGTGCATGTCCATGGCGTTGGCGTGCAGACCCCGCCGGCTCCGCTGCGGTGATGAAGCTGGCTACAGCAGGTCGCGCAGCTTGTAGTACCACATCCCCAGCACCAGCGCGGGCGTCCTGAACAGGGCGCCGCCCGGGAAGCGGTGATGCCGGATGCGGGTAAAGACATCGAATCTCGAGGCATCGCCGCTCATCGCCTCGGCGATCAGTTTGCCGGCCATGCCGGCAAACGATAGCCCGTGGCCGGAGAATCCCTGCGCATAGTAGAGGTTGGTGCCGATGCGGCCCAGGTCGGGCGCCCGGTTCATGGTGATATCGACGAAGCCGCCCCAGGACTAGGCGATAATCAAATCCGCCGTGTGCGGAAAGACCTGCAGCATGCGCGCGCGGATGCGCTGCACCAGGTTGCCGGGCGGGCGCGCGCTGAAGGTCTCGCCGGCGCCGAACAGCAGGCGGTTGTCGGCGCTGAGACGGAAATAGTCGACGATCAGGTTGTTGTCGGATACCGCGACCCGGCTTGGCATCAGCGCGGCGGCACGTTGCGCCTCCATCGGCTCGGTCGCGATCATGTACGTGCCCACCGGCATGATGCGCGCCGCGATTTCCGGCGCCAGATGGTCGCCGAACTCGCCCAGGTAAACGTTGCCCGCCAGCACCACCTGCCGGCACCGCACTTCGCCCTCGGCGGTCTTCACCACTGGCGTCTTGTCGCGCTCGACGCGATAGGCGGCCGAATTCTCGAACACCTCGACACCCTGCCGGCGCGCCGCATCGCCCAGCCCCAGGCAGTACTTGAGCGGATGCAGGTGGCCCGAGTGCGGGTCATACGCCCCGGCGACAAAGCGGTCGCTGGCGACATGGCGGCCAAGGTGCGGACGTTCGACCCATTCGAGCGGATAGTCATAGCGCTCGCGCATATGGCGCACCCAGCGGCGCAGGCCGTCGACCTTGTGCGCCCTCGGCGCCAGCGTCATGTAGCCGCGCACGTGGTCGCAGGCGATGCCGTAGGTGGCGATGCGCTGCTCCAGCAGGCGCATGCCCTCGACCGATGCATTCCAGGCCGCCTGCGCGACCTCGGCCGGGCACTGGCGCTCGATCGCGCCCTCCCCCTCGGCACCGAAGCCGACGATGGCCTGCCCGCCATTGCGCCCCGAAGCGCCCCAGCCGATCCGTTGCGCCTCGAGCAGCGCGACATGGAAACCGCGTGCGGCCAGCTCCAGTGCGCATGACAGGCCGGCATAGCCGCCGCCCACCACGCACACCTCGGCCTGCGTGCGTCCCTGCAACGGCGGGCTCGGCGCGGGCCGCGCGACGCTGGCCTCGTAGTACGAGTTTTCGATCACGCCCAGTTCTTTTTGCAGCAGCCCCGACATCGCCTTCGGCTCCGGTTGCGCCTGGCCTGCGCCTACGGCACGCGCACGTTGATGAACTGCCAGGGGTCTTCGTCGCCAGCTTCCGGATACAGCTGCGACTGCTGCCTCAGCGGCGTCCAGTCGCCATAGACGCCAACCAGCTCGCCCAGATAGGGCCGCGCCACGCGCAGCACGGTTTCGTAATCCAGGTCATCGGGCTCGACCACGCCCGCGCGCGGATGCTCCAGCGCCCACACCAGGCCGCCCAGGATGCCGGCCACCACCTGCAGGCTGGTGGCGGTGTTGTGCTCCACCAGCTGTCGCGCCTGGTCCGTGGTCAGCCTGGAGCCGTACCAGTAGACGCCGCGCGCATTGCCCATCAGCAATACCCCGAGCTCGTCCATGCCGGCGACGATGTCGTCGCGCAGGATGCGCTGGTGGTCCTGCTTGCGCCCGCCGTTGCCCATCAGCTCTTCGATCGACAGCAGCGCGTCGTCGCAAGGGCGGTAGGCATAGTGCACGGTCGGCCGGTAGACGACTTCGCCGCTGTCGCGCAGGGTCAGGTGGTCGGCAATCGAGATCGATTCGCCGTGCGTGATCAGGTAGCCGTGGTAAGGACCGCCCAGCGGCGTCCAACTGCGTACGCGTGTGCCGAATCCCGGCCGCGTCAGGTACACCGCCGCATCCGAGCCGAACCCGTGCCGCTTCGCGTCCGCGGGCCAGTGCCGCTCGTGCGTGCCCCAGCCGAGCTCCGCCGGCTGCATTCCTTCCTCGATGAAGGCGTCGACCGACCAGGTATTGATGAACTCGTTGGCAAGCTTGCGCCGGTCGCCCACCTGGGTGTCCTGCTCGGCGATATGGATGGCGCGGATATCCAGCTGCCGCGCCAGTGCCGCCCAGTCCTCGAAGCTTGCCGGCCGCTCATGGTCGACGTCATTGTCCGCCGCGATATTGACCAGCGCCTGCTTGACCAGTGCCGACACCAGGCCGGGGTTGGCGCCCTGCGTCAGGATCGCGGTGGGCCCGTCGCGCTTGTCGAGGCGGAACGCCAGCACGCCTTCGCGCAGGGCATAGTTGCTGCGGCGTGACAGCGGCGCGGCCGGGTCCGTGGCCGCGCCCGCCCACGGCTCGATCGAGGTATCCAGGTACAGCGCGCCATGCTCCCAGCAATAGCGCACCAGCGCCTCGCTCGAGACATTGACCGAGAGGTTCAGCAGGAAGTCGCCCGCGCCGACGAGGTCCTGCAGCACCTGCTTGTGGTTTTCCTCGGTCAGCGCCTTGGTGACCACGCGGATGCCATAGCCCTGCGCAATCGAGAGATCGTTGCCCGCCGGACAGATGACGGTGATCTGCCCCGGCGTGATGTCGAGATGGCGCAGCAGCACCGGCAACACCGACCGCGCGATGCTGCCGAAACCCACCACCAGCATGCGGCCGTCCAGTCGGCCGAATTTCTTGAAAGTGGCTGCCGGCGCGCCCATTGCATGCTCCCGAGATACCGCCGCTGCGGAGATGACTTCTATCTCTCATAAGCAATCCGCATGCCGGTCGTCCGGTGTGCGCCATGCGCAGCGATATGCCGCTGCCTGCTGCCGCGCACACCGGCCGATATGGCCTCAGGTAACTATTGCCGTCTCACACCGGCAAACCTTGCAACGGTGTGCGCGCCAGCATGCGCGCCGGGCTGGAACGTCCCTTGCGGCAGGGTGCTTCCAATGCAAGGAGACGGCGATGAAAGCTCGGACATGGATGATGGCGTGGCTTGCCTGCACGGCGCTGGCAAGCGGTGCGGCCCTGGCGCAGGGCGCCGGCGGCGCGGGTGGTGCTGGCGGTGCTGGCGGCGGCTCGGGCGGCAGCTCCGGCGGCGGCAGC
>JABFVP010000258.1 GCA_013362725.1 Cupriavidus sp. | reverse complement strand
TGGCGATCGCCGCCGGGCTGGCCGATGCCGGTGCCCATGTGCTGGTGGTGGCCCGCAATGCGCCGCGCGTGCACGAGGCCGTCGCCACGCTGGCCGCGCGCGGCGGCAGCGTCGAGGCGCTGGTGCTCGACATCACCGACGAGGCCGCCGTGGCAGCGGCCTTCGACCGCATCGATGCCGACCATGGCCGGCTCGACATCCTGGTGAACAACGCCGGCGCGCGCAACCGCAGCAATATGGCACAGCTCGATGCCGGCGACCTGCGCGCCATGCTCGAGACCAATCTGGTGGCGCCCTACGCGCTGTGCCGGCTGGCCGCGCAGCGCATGCGCCAGGGCGGCTACGGGCGCATCGTCAATGTCAGCTCGATCGCGGGCCAGGTGGCGCGCGCCGGCGACGTGCTCTATCCCGCCACCAAGGGCGGCCTGGACGCGCTTACGCGCGCCATGGCCGCCGACCTGGGCCGCCACGGCGTGACCGTCAATGCGATCGCCCCCGGCTACTTCGCCACCGAGCCGAACCAGCCCATGGTCGAGGACGAGAGCGTGGCCGAGTGGCTGCGCCAGCGCACCGCGCTGGGCCGCTGGGGCCAGCCGCAGGAGGTGGCGGGCGCGGTGGTGTTCCTGGCATCGCCGGCGGCGTCGTATGTCACCGGGCAGGTGCTGGCGGTCGACGGCGGCTATCTCGGGCACTTCTAAGGCGCCGCACCGCGTCTTCTTCCCAAAGCGTACCCAATTCTGCGTACCGGTCCGCGTCGCGATTCAGCGCCGCGCGGGCGCCTTGCCGCCACGGTAGAACGCCTGCAGGGCCTCGATCATCGCGGCGGCGGCGGCCGAATCGCCGCGGTCCTTGAGCCGCACCAGGCAGATATCGCGCACCAGCGACGGCAGTTGCAACGGCCGGATCGCCAGCCCTTCGCGGCGGAACTGGAACAGCGCCAGCGACGGCACCGCGCTGATGCCCAGGCCTGCCTGCACCAGCGCCGCCACCGTCGCCAGGTGCTCGACCTCCATCACGCTGGCCAGCCGCAACGGATGCAGCGCGGCGTCCAGGTGCTGGCGCACGCTGGTGGTGCGCGACAGCTGGATGAACGGCAGCCCCGCCAGCATCTCCGGCGTGATGCGCCGCTTGCGCGCCAGCGCATGGTCCGCCGGGCACACCAGGTGGAAGGTGTCGCGCACCAGCGGCTCGACGCGCAGGTCGTCGTCCTGCGCCGGCGCGGGCGCCAGCGCGAAGTCGGCGCGGCCCTGCCGCACCAGCTCGATGCAGCCATCGGCAAGCTGGTCGAACAGTTCCAGCACGATGCCCGGATAGCGCGCCCGAAACTGCGCCAGCAGCGGCGGCAGGTCGCCCCCGGCGAGCGAGGGCAGCGCCGCGATCGACACCCGCCCCTTGCGCCGCTCGGCGTGCGCGCGCAGGTCTTCGAACGCGGTCTCGAAGTCAGCCAGCAGCCGGCGCGCGGTCTGCTCGAAGCGCACGCCGTCCGTGCTCAATTCCACATGCCGCGTGGTGCGTTCGAACAGCCGGCTGCCGGCCTGCTCTTCCAGCGTCTGCACCAGCGCGCTGAAGGCCGACTGCGACAGGTGGCAGGCACGCGCCGCGCGGGTGAAATTGCGGTAGGTGGCCAGCGCCACGAAGGCGCGCAGGTGCTTGACCGACAGGTTCATGGCGCCAGCAAATCTATCCAGGAAGTCGATAGATTAATCCAAATAATCCGTTTTTTGACTGGGCTCGCGCGCCCTAGAATGGGATCGATCTCCCAACCCTGCCTCCCCGACCATGACTGCTCCCTTGCTGATCGGCTCCGGCGCCGGCTTTTCCGGCGACCGTACCGATGCCGCGCTGCCGGTGGTGCGCACGCTGATCGCCGCGGCGCGGCCGGCCACGCTGATCTTCGAGACCCTGGCCGAGCGCACGCTGGCGCTGGCGCAACTGGCGCGGCGCAACGATCCCGCGCAGGGCTACGAGCCGCTGCTGGATGCGCTGCTGGCCCCGGTGCTGGG
>JABFVP010000052.1 GCA_013362725.1 Cupriavidus sp. | reverse complement strand
ACACGCCGAGGCCCATGCGCGTGAGCAGCAGCACGATCCAGTTGTGGGAAGCGGCACCGAGCGCCTGGAAGGCACCCCATGCAACCGTCGCCGTGGCGATGATGCCGCGCGTATGGTATCGGTCCAGCAGCACGCCGGCGGGAATCTGCATCAGTGCGTACGACCAGAAGAACGCGCTCAGCATCAGGCCTTCGAGCGCCGGAGACAGGTTGAATTCCGGCGCGATCAACGGCAGCGCGACCGACAGCGAGGCCCGGTCGATGTAGTTGATCGCTGTCAGCAGCAGCATGATCAGGAAGATGCGCCAGCGCACGCTGGTAGGGCGCAAGGCTTCGCTCGCCGATGGCGACGACAGGGCAGGTGAGTGTAAGGACGGCATGGTTGTCTCGCGTCGTTGTGATGGTGCGGCGTGTTGCTTCATTGCCGCCGGGCACTGTATGGCCACTGCCAGGCCTTGCCTAATGACTCTTCGTGATTGCGTGATAACCAGCAGGATTGGCGCTGGCCAGCGCTCGCCGGCAGCACGGGTCAGCGCGCGGGCAGCCGCATAAGGGACCGTTATCGGCCAATCCAGTCTTTTCATTACCGGGATTGGCCGGGGGCTTTGTACTGTTCGGGGCACGGAGACATCGAACGGAGAATGCCCCATGATTCCATTCCAATATTTCTTCCCCACCACGCTGAAGTTCGGCAACGGCCTGGCCAACCGGGCTGGCGAGCTGCTCAAGCCCTTGTTGCGCGGCAAGCTGCTGGTGGTGACCGACGAAGGCCTGATCAAGAGCGGTGTGCTGGAAGGATTCTTTGCCTCGCTCAGCGCCGCGGACGTTGCCTATGACGTCTTCTCGGGCGTCGAGGCAAATCCGAGCACCACCGTGCTGGAACGCGCCGTGGCCTTCCTGAAGGACCACGATTGCACCGCGGTGATCGGCGTCGGCGGCGGCAGCAGCATCGATACCGCCAAGGGTATCGCCGCGATGGCGACCAACGCGGGCACCATCCTCGACTACGAAGGCTACGACAGGATTCCCAACGCGCCGCTGCCCATCTTCGCGATTCCGACGACGTCGGGCACGGGCAGCGAATGCACCGCCTCGACGGTCTTCACCAACAAGGAGACGCTGTTCAAGACCGTGATCATCAGTCCGCGGCTGTTTCCGCAACTGGCGATCCTGGACGCCGAACTGACGCTGAAGCTGCCGCCGGCCATCACCGCCGCGACCGGCATGGACGCACTCACCCATGCGATCGAATCATACGTATCGAAGCAGGCGAATCCGGTCAGCCAGGCGCTGGCGCTGGGTGCGGTGCGCCTGATCGGGCGCAGCCTGCGCAAGGCTTACTACGTCGGTTCAGACCTCGCGGCCAGGGAGGACATGCTGCTGGGGTCGTTCCTTGCCGGCGTCGCCTTCTCGCAGTCGAAGCTTGGCAACGTCCATGCGATCTCGCACACGATGGGCGGCGTGTTCAACATCGCCCATGGCATCGCCAATGCGGCGCTGCTCCCCTATGTGATCGCGTTCAACGTGCCCGCCTGCCCGGAGCGCTACCGCGACATCGCCGAAGCGCTCGGTGCCGAGGCGGCGGGCGTCGATGCCGAAACCGCGGCGCGGCGCCTGGTGGCGCAGATCGTCGAGCTCAACCGCGCGCTCGGCATTCCTTCGAACATCCGCGAACTCGGTGTCGACCTCGAGCACCTGCCGCAGATGGTCGCCGACTCGATGCGCAGCGGCAACGTGCTGGTCAACCCGCGCCTGACCACGGCCGGCGATATCGAGCGGATCATCGTCGCGGCGCATGCCGGCAAGCTCTGAGCGGCCCGCAGTGGCCCTCAGCGGCATCATCATTCCATTACCAAGGAGTCTCCATGTTTTATGAAATGCGGACCTATACGGTCCAGATCGGCAAGATGAAGGAATACCTGCAGCACTTCGAGAAAGAGGGCCTGCCGGTGATTTCCCGCTACGCCAAGCTGGTCGGCTGGTGGTACACCGAGATCGGCGAGCTCAACCAGGTAGTCCATATCTGGGCCTATGAAAGCCTGGACGATCGCATCAAGCGGCGCGCGGCACTCTACGAGGATCGCGACTGGCTCGAGAAGTTCATTCCCAAGGCCTTCCCGATGCTGGAGAAGATGGAGTCGAAGCTGCTGATGCCGGCGGCGTTCTCGCCGATCAGGTGAGATGTCGCTGCAGCGCCTCGGCAAGCAGCCTTGCACCGGGTGACAGGTGCGCGCCGGCGCGTGTCACCACGCCGTAGGGCTCGTCGATGACCGGGATCGCGACCGGCAGGCGCGCCACCAGCCCGAACTGCTCGCCAAACGCTGCCACTTCGCGCGGGATCACGGCGACCAGCTCGGCGTTCGCCTGCAACAGGGTGAGGGCTGCAAACGTCGATGCGGTCTCGATCGGATAGCGGGGCACGTCGATGCCGGCATCGGCGAGCGCGCGCTCGAGCGCGAACCGCATCGGCGTGTTGACAGGGTAGGCTACCCATGACGCCTGCGCGAGGTCGCGCAGGGTCAGCGTCTTCCTGCGGGCGAGGGCATGCGCGCGCGCGGCCACCACCGCAAGCGGCTCGGATTCGAGCGGCACGCAGTCGTAAGCCTCCGGACGCCGGCTGCCGCCGCTGCGGCAGATGGCAAGATCGACGCGCCCCTCGTCGATCAGTGCCAGCAGGCTGGTGCTGGTGCCCTCCACGATCTCGATCGAAAGATGCGGCTGACGATGGCGCAGGTCGGTCAGCGCCCGTGTCAGCAGCGGCACCGCGCCCATGATGACGCCGACCGCAAGGTGGCCGCCGTGTCCATGCGTCAGGGCAGTGACCTCGGCATGCAGGTGTTCCAGGTCGCTGTAGATCAGGCGCGCATAGCGCGTGACGCAGCGCCCGAGATCATTGGCGACCAGTCCTTTCGGCTGCCGTTCGAACAGCGGCATGCCGAGGATGTCCTCGATCTCCCGCAGCACCTTGGTCGCACCGGGTTGCGAGATGGCGATTTCTTCGGCCGCCTTGTGCAGCGAGCCATGGTTCTCTAACGCGATCAACAGCCTCAACTGCTTGAGGCGAAGACGCGATGCAATGTTGGCGAGGGAAGGAACAGCCAGCGGCTTCATGGCAACGACAGGACGGAAAGCCGACACTATAGCTTTTTGCGGCATTGGACGGCGATTGTCGAGGTCATCGTCCGTGCCATGCGGTCCGCCTTGCTGACCAGTTCCCATCACGCCAAAGGCGTACGTGGTAATCCGCGAACGGTTCCGAATGCCGCGATGTCGATCAGGCCATCGGCGATGAGGCCGTTGGCGCGTGCGCGCGTCAGGCCTGCGGCAAGCATCAGCACGCCTGAATTGCCAGGTCCCTCGCGCATCGCGCCCCAAGACATCTCGGTTGCTATACGGCTCATGCAACTCGGGGGCCGTTCCATGGCCTCTCTTTGCGCGTCCAGCCGTGACTGGATCGCGCTGACTTCCCTCCGGCTTGACGCCTGCTCCGCTTGCCGCCGCTGCGTCCACCAGGCCAGCCCGGGTCCGGCAACAGCCCGATTCGCCTCTCTGAAGCATTGGCGGCTTGGCCGGGTTAACGCTGATGGAAGACCCCTATTTGCGTACATAGAATCCATAAAAACACATGCAGTATAAAAACGAACACACAGTTCAATTACTTCGGAGCACACAGCCATGGGTGAAATCCGGGCGGAAACGCGCAATGCGATCCGCATCCTGACTATTTGCAATGAACGCATCCGCAACGCGTTCGACGAAGCCATGTCGGTAGCGCTGCTCGCCGCATTCGACGAGGCGGAGGCGGATCCGCGCATTCGTGTCGTGGTCGTCACTGGCGCCGGCGACCTTGCATTTTCGAGCGGGCACGACCTGAAGGAACTCGCTTCCGGTGCGCATGCCCGCAGCACTGTCGGCGAGTCGCCGTTCGTGCGGCCGCTGACCATGAAGAAGCCGGTGCTCGCGGCGATCAATGGCCATTGCTGGGCGGCCGGCTTCATGCTCGCGCTGTCTTGCGACCTGCGCATCGCCAGCAATAACGCGGTGTTCGGCTCGCCGGGCGCGCGCCTCGGCATCCTGCCCGAGGGCGGCCAGCTGTACCGGTTGCCGCAGCTGATCGCACCGACGCGAGCGCTCGAAATGATGCTGACCGCGACCCCGATGAGCGCCTATGACGCCGCGAGCTGCGACCTGGTGTCACGGCTGGTGCCAAATGGCGAGGCGCTCGCCGAAGCCGTCGCGCTCGCCGAAGTGATCGCCTCGCGCTCGCCGGCGGTCGTGCAGGCGGTGAAATCGGGGTTCAACCTCGGCCTGCGCGAGGGCAGCGTGCGGGCCGAGCGCTACGAGGCCGAGACCGCCCGCATTCTCCATCAAGGCGACGACGCCCGCGAAGGGATTGCCGCGTTCCTAGAGAAGCGCGCGCCGCGCTTCGCGGACCAGCCTGCCTTGGCCAACCCGTTGTCCGCCGAACATCCTGGAGCCTGATCCGAACATGACTACCACACATCCTCTGCAGCGCCTGTTCCGGCCACGTCACGTCGCGTTGCTGGGCGTATCCCGGGACACCGACAAGGCCGGCTACAAGTTCCTGCGCTCGTTGCTCGACGCCGGCTTCGCCGGGCGGATCTCGCTGCTCGGCAGGCAGGCCGGCGAGCTTGAAGGCCTGACGATCCACACCGAGCCGGACGATCTGCCGGGCGATATCGATGTCGCCTTCAATCTGCTGGGCCCCGCGCAGACGCCGGCGGTGCTCGAAGCGGTTGCCGCGCGCGGCGCTGCATTCGCGGTGGTGTTCACCGCCGGCTTCGCCGAGATGGGCGAGGAAGGCGAGCGCCTGCAAGACGAGATGGTGCGCGCCTGCAACGCGCATGGCATGCGCATCGTCGGGCCGAACTGCATGGGACTGGCCAACCTGCATGTCGGGCTGAACCTGACCGAGATCACGCCGCTGCCGGTCGGACCGGTCGCGCTGGTTTCGCAAAGCGGCAATGTCGCGGTCACGCTGTGGGACCAGGCACGCAAGCACGATCTCGGGTTCTCCTGCTTCGTTGGCTTTGGCAACCAGGCCGACATCCCGATGCACGAGTACATCGACTACCTTGGCCAGGACGACGACACGCGCGTGATCGCGGTCTACCTGGAAGGCCTGCGGCCCGGCAGCGGTGATGCGTTCTTCGAAGCCTGCGCGCGGGTTTCCCGCAACAAGCCGGTGGTCGTGCTCAAGGGCGGGCGCACGTCGGCGGGACGGCGCGCGGCGCAATCGCATACCGCGTCGCTGTCGTCATCCGAGCGGGTATACCAGGCGCTCTTCGACGAGGCGGGCATGGTCGAGGTGAGCCAGCTGGAGCACCTGCTGCCAGCCGCCGAGGCGCTGCTGCGCTGCCCGCCGATGATGGGGGACGATGTCGCGATTGTCGGCTCGGGCGGCGGCCATTCGACCGTCTGCACCGACGAGGTGGAATCCGTGGGCCTGCGCGTGCCCGAATTCCCGGCAGCGGTGGTCGAGACACTGTCCGGCCTGCTGCCGTCGTGGGCGCCAAAGCGGAATCCGGTCGACATGACCGGCGCCTACATCAACGATCCGAGCCTGTTCTCGTCGCTGACCGAACTGGTGATGCGCGCCTGCCCGTCGTTCGATGCCGCCGTCAATTACGGGCTTTACGGGCTGTGGAAGGGCGGCGTGCTCGGCAAGGAAAGCCCGCACGACTACGCCAGCGCCGCGCCCTTGCTCGGCGCCTTGCAGACCAAGCTCGGCAAGCCGCTGGTCTTCTACACGCCTTACGCTGACCGCGCGCATCCGTCGTTCACCGCGATGCGCCAGTCCGGGGTGCCGTGCCTGGAATCGATCGAATCGGTCGGCGTCGCGCTCGCGGCGTTGCGCAAGCGCGGGCGCTATCTGGCACGTGCCGGCGAAGCGCTGCCGCGGCGCGCGGGCGCCGGGAACACCACCTCCGGGGTGCCGTCGCAGGACTACTCGTCCGAAGTCGCCGCGTACCGCCTGCTTGCACGCCACGACGTGAAGCTGCCCGAGGTGCTGACGGCGGAGTCGCCCGAGGCGGCCGTGGCGCAGGCGGAACGGATCGGCTACCCGGTGGTCGTCAAGGCGATCCTGCCGGGCGTCGCGCACAAGAGCGATATCGGCGGCGTACGCACCGGCCTGGGCGATGCCGGCGCGGTGCGCGACGCAGCGCGCGCGATTTCCCACAGCGTGTCGCAGGCGCTCGGTGCCGCCGCGCTCGACGGCTTTACCGTCACGCGCGACCTGGGCCGCCGCCGCGAGCTGATCGTCGGCGTGCGGCGCGACGTGTCACTGGCGTCGCTCGGCCTGATCGGCCTTGGCGGCGTGCTGACCGAAGCGCTCAACGACGTTGCCGTGGTGCTGTTGCCGGCCACGCCAGAACGCGTGTCACGCGCGCTTGCGCGCCTCACCAGTGCGCGTGCCTGGGGCGAGTTCCGTGGCGAGCCCGCCGTGCCCGCCGATGCGCTTGCCGACCTGCTCAATGAGCTCGACGCCGCCCTGGGGTCCGATCCTGTCATCGAAAGCGTCGAATGCAACCCCGTGATGGTAGTGGGCCGGGATCTGGTTCCGGTTGACGCCGCCATCGCCATCATCGAAAAGGAGCCGACGTGACTATCCCGATGCCGCTTACCGAAATGCGGGACAACGTGCTGACTATCACGTTCAACCGCCCGGAAAAACTCAACGCGCTCACGCCGGAAATCTACGCGTTCGTCGGTGACCGCGTCAGCGAAGCCAGCGCGAATCCCGCGTGCCGCGCGGTGGTGTTGCGCGGCAACGGCCGCGCCTTCTCGGCGGGCTTCGACCTGTCGCTCCAGATGGGCGAGCGCTCGCACGAAGACCGGCTGCATTCGCTGCACGAAATCGCGAACCGCGCGCGCTGGGCGGTGTGGCGCTGCAAGAAGCCGGTGATCGCGGCGATCCACGGCTACTGCATGGGTGGCGCGTTCGAACTGGTGCTGCCGTGCGACTTCACGATCGCCACCGAAAGCTGCACGCTGGGCGAGCCCGAGATCCTGTTCGGCGAAGGGCCGGCATTCATGATGGTGCCCTGGCTGGTCAACCACAAGATCGCCAAGGACATCCTGCTGACCGGCCGGCAGTTCACCGCGCCCGAAGCGCTGCGCATGGGCATCGTCAGCACCGTGGTGCCGGACGATGGGCTGGACGCCGCGGTGGATTCGCTGACGCAGAAGCTGTTGCGGCTGCCGCCTGCCGCGGTGGCGATCAACAAGGTCGGCATCAACCGCGCGTACGAGACCCAAGGCATGGCCGCGCATATCGACAGCTGGGTGGAGACGGCGGCGTACCTGTCGTTCATGGACGACGAGGCACGCGACGAGTTCGCGCGCCGCGTGAAGGAGCAGGGGCCCAGCGCGGGCATCCAGTGGCGCACGCAGTATTACGCCGACGGCAAGACCGCCGCCGGGAGCTGACGCCATGCTGAACCTGATCGGCAAGCAGATCGGACTGGGGCTCGCCGTCGTCTTCACGGCGGTCACGCTGACATTCTTCATGGTCCGCATGAGCGGTGATCCGACCGCGCAGATCCTGCCGCAGGACGCGACCGCCGCACAGCGTCTGGCCATGCAGAAGCAGCTCGGGCTGGACCAGCCGCTGCCGCGCCAGTACATGAACTACATGCAAGGCGCGGCCAGGGGCGAGTTCGGCAATTCCTACTTCGATGGCGACACCGTGACGGCGATCATCATGCGCCGCCTGCCCAACACGGCGCTGCTTGCGTCGAGCGCGCTGGCCATCGCACTGGTCTTCGCCATTCCGCTTGGCGTGCTGGCCGCCACGCGGCGCGGCGGCCTGCTCGATCGCTCGGTCCAGGTGATCAGCGTGCTGGGCGCGTCGGTGCCTTCGTTCTGGATGGGCCTGCTGATGATCCAGGTCTTCGCGGTCGGGCTGGGCTGGCTGCCGACTTACGGCATCGGCGGATGGCAGCACTTGGTGTTGCCGTCGCTCACGCTCGCGCTGTACGTGTTTCCCAGTGTCACGCGGCTCACCCGTTCGTCGATGCTCGAAGTCTTGCCATCGAGCTACGTCAATGCGGCCCGGGCGAAGGGCATGCCGGAGCGCCGCGTGATCTTCCGCACGGTGATGCGCAACGGCATCGTGCCCGTGCTGGCGCTGATCGCGCTCGAGATCGGCTCGCTGTTCGGCGGGGCCGTGCTGACCGAGACGGTGTTCTCCTGGCCGGGCATCGGCCGGCTCGCGATCGAATCGATACAGCGCCGGGACTTCCCTATCACCCAGGGCGTCGTGGCCTACGTGGCGGTGATTTTCGCGGTGCTTACCGTGCTGGTCGAGATCGTCATCCGCATCGTCAATCCGAGACTGAGGCAAGCATGATATCCACCACCACATCGGCCTTGCCTGCGCCGGCGTGGCGACGGCTGAGCCGGCGCCTCGCGCACCAGCCGGTCGCCATGCTGCTGTGCGCAGCCTTCATCGCCCTGACACTGGTCGCGGCGCTTGCCGGAGATGCGCTGACGCCGTTCGATCCCACCTTCCAGGATCTCGGTAGCCGGCTGCTGCCGCCTGGCACGATCGGCGCCGAAGGGCGCTACTGGTTCGGCACCGACGCGCTTGGGCGCGACGTGCTGTCGCTGCTGGTCATGGGCGCGTGGCCCGCGCTGTTCGTCTCGGTCTGCGCGGTCTCGCTGGCGGCCGTGGCCGGGATTGGCGCCGGCATCCTGGCCGGCTACCGCGGCGGGCGCTTCGCGGTGCTGCTGCTGTACCTGTCGAACATCCAGCTGTCGTTTCCGTTCTTCCTGCTGGCCATCACGATCGTCGGCATCCTGAGCCCGAGCGTGCCGCTGGTGATTGCGGTGATCGCGCTCGGCACCTGGGTGCGCTTCGCCCGCGTTACCTACTCGGACACCAACCAGATCCGGCAGCTCGAATACGTCGAAGCGGTGCTGGTCATGCGCGGCAGCATCTGGCGCGTGCTGTTCCGGCACATCCTGCCCAACGTGCTGCCCAACGTGCTGGTGCTCGCGACCTTCGCCTTCGGCACCGCCATCGTCATGGAGAGCGGGCTGAGCTTCGTCGGCCTTGGCGTGCCCACCGATTCGCCGACCTGGGGACGCATGCTGAGCGAAGGCCGTGACTATATGGAGACCGCCTGGTGGCTCACCGTGTTCCCGGGCTCCTGCATTTTCCTGCTCGTGTTGTCGATCAACGTGCTGGGCGAGCAGCTGCGCGACATATCCGATCCGAAAGTCAACCGGCGCTGAAGACGCCGGGTTCGCTCCGCCAACCAAGCCGTTCACCTCCAAGGAGAAGGTCATGAAAACGGGAGACTTTGTCGAAACGACAGCCATGCGCAGGGCAGCGCTGCGCGCCTGCCGTACGCTTGGGCTGGCGCTGGCCATATCGGCTGGCCTGGCCACCATGCAACCTGCGTACGCGGCAGGCACCGACGTGCGCATCGCGCTGTCGGGCGGCATCGACCAGCTCGATCCGGCGCGCACCGCCAATGGTCCCGACCTGGCGATCATCAGCCAGATCTACGACACGCTGCTGGTGCTGGATCCCAAGACCGGCAAGCTGCTGCCCCACCTGGCAACGTCTTACTCGCTCAAGGAGCCGACGTTGTGGGAATTCAAGCTGCGCAACGACGTCAGGTTCCAGGATGGCAAGCCGCTGACCGCGGATGATGTCAAGTATTCGATCGACCGCATCCTCAATCCGGCGACGAACTCGCTGCACGCGCCGCAGCTCGCGTCGGTTGCCGAGGTGATCAGCGTCGATCCGGCCACGGTGCAGATCCGCACCAAGGCGCCGGATCCGCTGTTGCCGCGTCGCATGCAGCCCATCGGCGGCAGTGGCCGCGTGTTCATCGTGCCGAAGCACTATTTCGAATCGCACAGCCAGCAGGAAGTCAATGACAAGCCTCTCGGGTCCGGCCCGTACAAGCTGGCCGAATGGCGCAAGGGCACCTCGCTGACGCTCGAGCGCAACCCCGGCTACTGGGGCCAGAAGCCGGATGCGACCAGCGGGCGCTTCACCTTCATTCCGGAGAACGGCACGCGGGTGAACGCGCTGCTGCAGGGCGAGGTCGATATCATCCAGCGCGTGCCGATTGCCGATGTCGATCGCATCGAGAAGGCGCAGAACACCAAGGTCATCACCAGCATGGACGGCCTGGTGCACACCCTGCTGCTCGACTCGCGCAAGCCGCCGTTCAACGACATCAAGGTGCGCAAGGCCTTCGCCGAATCGCTGGACATCAACAACATCGTCACGCACCTGCTGGGCAAGTACGGCCGGGTCCTGGCCGTGCCGATGGCGCCGACAGTCGTCCAGTACGACAAGTCAATCAAGCCGTACCAGACTGACCGCAAGGCAGCGAAGGCGGTGCTCGGGGGCAAACCCATCGAACTGAAAACCTATACGTCAGACGGGCGCTACGTGAATGACCGCGATATCTATCAGGCGATCAACGCGCAGCTCAACTCGACCGGGTTCAAGATCCAGCCTCAGGTCATGGAGTGGGGGCGTCTGATCAGCCTGATGCAGACGCGCAGCGGTGGCCCCTTCTATATCATCGGCTGGGACTTCGGCGAAGGCGATGCGAGCAAGATCAACTCGATCCTCAATTCGGGCTCGCCGCTCAGCGTGACCAACGATCCCGAGTTTGACCGGCTGGCCGCGCAGGCGGGTAGCCAGATGGACGATGCCAAGCGCACCGAGGCGTGGAAGGCCGCGCAAAAGCTCGTGAACGACCGCTACTACGTCGCCGCGGTGTGGCAGGCCGCATCGATCTACGGCTTCTCGAAGCGGCTGCAGTGGGATGCCCGCTTCGGTGATAATTTCGACCTGGCCACGGTCAAGGTTGCGGCGCAATGACTGTGTCCACGCTACGTCAACCAGCCGATGCGCCGGTGCTCGATGTTGCCGACCTGAACGTGTCGTTCCGCACCCGCACGGACGACGTGCGGGTGGTGCGCGACCTCTCCTTCACGGTGGCGCGCGGCGAGGTGTTTGCGGTCATCGGTGAATCGGGCTCGGGCAAGTCGACCATGGCGCAGGCGGTGATGGGCCTGTTGCCGGGCACCACGCAGACCAGCGGGCGCATCTCGCTTGGCGGCCAGCCCATCCACAATCTCGCGCCGGCCGCGCGCCGACGGCTGTGCGGTGAACGGATGGCACTGATCAGCCAGGATGCCCTCGCGGCGCTCAATCCGTGCACGACCGTCGGCTTCCAGATCGCCGAGACGCTGATGGTGCATCGTGGCCTTGGGCACGGCGCGGCGATGCAGCGTGCGGTCGAGTTGCTGAAGCTGACCGGCATCCCGTCGCCCGCCGAGCGCGTCCATCACTATCCGCACGAGTTCTCCGGCGGCATGCGCCAGCGCGCGCTGATTGCGATGGCGCTGGCGCTGGAGCCCGACATCCTGGTCGCCGACGAGCCGACCACTGCGCTGGACGCGACCATCAAGGCGCAGATCCTGCAACTGCTGATGCGCCTGAGGCGCGAACTCGGCATGGCAGTCCTGATCGTGACGCACGACATGGGCGTGGTCGCGCGCATGGCCGACCGGATGCTGGTGATGTACGCGGGACGCGCGGTCGAGACCGGTCCCGTCGTCGAAGTGTTCGACGCCCCAGCCCATCCCTACACACGTGCGCTGCTCAAGGCGATTCCGCGGCTCGACCAGCCTGGTCTGGCGCTGCGCGCGATTGCCGGCGCGCCGCCGGCGCCGCAGGCAATGCCGCCGGGCTGCCCCTTCCATCCCCGCTGCCCGATGGCGGTGGCCGCCTGCGCCAGCGAGCTGCCACAGCCGATCCGGTTTGCCGGCGGGCGAACGTCGCAGTGCCGCATCCCACCGGGCGAGGTTCCGTATGCAGAACTTGCATGATTTCCAGAAAGTGAAGCCTTCCAACGACGACACGCCGGTGCTGTGCACAAGCGGCCTCGGCCGGCGCTTCCGCATCCCGCAGCCGTGGCCGGCCAAGCCGCTCACGCTCGATGCGGTCGACGACGTCACGCTGTCGCTCGCGCCAGGGCGGACGCTTGGCATCGTCGGCGAATCGGGCTGCGGCAAGTCGACGCTGTCGCGCATGCTGGTCGGCATCCTGCCGCCGTCCGAGGGCAGCCTGTACGTGGACGGCATCGACATCACCACCCTGCGCGGCGAGCGCTGGCGTGAGGTCATGCGCGATGTGCAGATGGTGTTCCAGTCGCCCTATACGGCGCTCAACCCGCGGCTGACCATTGGCGAGATCGTGCGCGAGCCGCTCGACATCCACGAGGCGCACCTGCCGAAAAGCGAGCGCACCGCACGTGCGGCCGCGATGCTCGAACGCGTCGGGCTGAACGCCGGCCATGCGGCGCGCTACCCATACTCTCTGTCGGGCGGGCAGCTGCAGCGGGTGGGCATCGCGCGCGCCCTGGTGCGGCCCGCGCGCGTGGTGGTCTGCGACGAGCCGGTGTCGGCCCTTGACGTGTCCGTCCAGGCGCAGGTCGTCAACCTGCTGCGCGAACTGCAGGACGAGCTCAAGGTGTCGTATGTGTTCGTGTCGCATGACCTGGCGGTGGTCGCAAACGTTTCGCACGACATCGTGGTGATGTACATGGGCCGCATCGTCGAGTCAGGCGCCGCTGCCGACGTCCTGCAATCGCCGCGTCATCCCTATACGCAGGCACTGGTCGACAGCGCTAATGTTCCCGACCCTCACGCCGAGCGCGCCCGCAAGCCGCGCGTGCTGACCGGCGATCTGCCGAGCCCGACCGATCCGCCGTCCGGTTGCCGCTTTCGCACGCGCTGCTGGATGGCGAGCGACGAGTGCGCGCGTTCGGTGCCCGCATTGATCCAGCGATCCGGAGCGCCGCAGCGGGTTGCGTGCCATTTCGCCTGAGCCCTTTTTTGCCTGAACCATTGCGCGCGGCCCCTAGCGGGCGCCATCGGGGATCATGAGATGAAGCATTGCCATACCTACGCCAATGGAGCGTGGTTTGAATCGGGGGGATCGGAGGAAATCGATCTCGTCGACAGCTATACGGAGGCGGTGTATGCGAGCTTGCGCGCCAGCTCGCGTGCCGACGTCGATGTTGCGGTAGCGGGCGCGCGCAGCGCGGGGCGTTCCTGGGCGCAGGCGCCGGTCGAGGTACGAGCGAACGCGCTTGCGCGCATCGCCGAGGCGCTGGCCGAACGCGCCGATGAACTCGCGCAAGCCATTACGCGTGAAGTCGGCATGCCCGGCAAGCTGAGCCGGCGCATCCAGGTCGACGCACCCATCCGGGCGTGGCGGCGCCAGGCGGAACTGGCGAAGACACTGGCGCGGCCAGAGCGCATCGGTCATTCGATCGTCGAACGGCTGCCCGCAGGCGTGGTGGCGTGCATCACACCGTGGAATTACCCGCTGCATCAGCTCACGGCCAAGGTGGCTTGCGCGCTCGCCGCGGGCTGCACCGTAGTCGTGAAGCCCTCGGAAGTGGCCCCGTCGAGCGGCCTCATTCTGGCCGATGCCATAGCGTCGGCCGGGTTGCCGGCGGGTGTATTCAATCTTGTCAACGGTCGCGGTGAAGATGTTGGCGCGGCGCTCGTCGCGCATCCGGATGTCGACATGGTCTCGTTCACCGGGTCGACCGCGGTGGGGCGCAGGATTGCCGCCGCCGCGGGAGCACAGCTCAAGCGCGTCGCGCTGGAGCTGGGCGGAAAGTCTGCCGCACTGGTCCTGCCGGATGCGGACCTGGCAGCGGCAGTCAAGGCCACCCTCGCCAATTGCCTGCTCAATGCCGGCCAGACCTGCTCGGCGCTGAGCCGCCTGCTGGTGCCACGCGCATGCTACGCGGAGGTCGTTGCCATGCTGCGCGAACAGGTCAAGGCGTACGTCATGGGCGATCCCGCCGATCCTGCGACGCGGCTCGGGCCGCTGGCTTCGATGGCCCAGCTGGCACGCGTGCGCACGCTTGTCGATGCGGCGATCGCCGAGGGCGCGGCGGTCATCGCGGGTGGACCCGACGCGCTGCCGGTGCCGTCGCGCGGCTTCTTTTTCGCGCCGACAGTGCTGGGCAATGTGGATCCGTCGATGACGATCGCACAGCAGGAAGTGTTTGGCCCGGTGCTGGTGCTGCTCGCCTATGACAACGTTGACGAGGCAGTGGCGATCGCCAACGGCACGCGCTACGGGCTCGCCGCCAGTGTATGGGGGCCCACGCCAGACGCTGCATGGGCGGTGGCACGCCGGTTGCGCGCGGGACAAATCGACCTGAACGGCGCCCCGTTCAATCCCGATGCGCCGTTCGGCGGCTTCGGCGACTCGGGCATCGGACGGGAAAACGGGCCGCACGGGCTGCATGAATTCGTCGAGACCGTTTCTTATCAATTACCGGCTGACTACATCGGCAACATGGTCGGCGCAAGCTGAGGAAACAACACATGCACTACACAGAATTGAACTACGCCGTCCAGGACGCCGTTGCCACGATCGAACTCAATCGCCCGGAACAGCTCAATGCGCTGACATTCAAGCTGGAGGCGGAGTTGTACCAGGCGATCTGTGACGCCGATGCCGACCCGGACGTGCGGACCATTGTCGTCACCGGTGCGGGCCGTGCATTTTGCGCCGGCATGGATATTTCCCAGCTGGAAGGCTTGCCGCCCGAAGATATCCGTTCGCGGCGCCACATGCGGACGTTCGACATGAACCGGCGGGCGGATTACCAGACGCGCTATTCCTACTTTCCCGCCTGCAGCAAGCCCATCATCAGCGCCGTCAACGGTGCGGCCGCTGGCCTGGGGCTTGTGCTCGCGCTCTACAGCGACTTTCGGCTCGCATCGCGTTCGGCAGTGTTCACGACGGCATTCGCCAAGCGCGGGCTGGTCGCCGAGCACGGTGTGGCTTGGATCCTGCCAAGGATCGTCGGCGCCGCGCATGCGACCGATCTCCTAATGACCTCGCGCAGGGTGGAGGCGGAAGAGGCCTTGCGCATCGGGCTGGTGCACCAGTTGTCGGATGCCGCGGATTTTCGCGCCAGCGCGCATGCCTTCGCGCTGCGGCTCGGTCGCGAGGTGTCGCCGCGCTCGCTGCGCGTCATGAAGCGGCAGCTCTGGGAGGCGCCTTTCCAGAGCCTTGCCGAAGCGGTGTGCCTGGCCAACGACGAGATGGTGCGCAGCCTCGGAAGCGAGGACTTCCGCGAGGGCGTCGCGCATTTCGTCGAGCGCCGGGCCCCCGCATTTACCGGGCAATAGTCCAGGGCAGGGCGGGGCAAGATACCGCCTTTGTTAGAATCGCTGATTTGACATGTGAGACAGGGGAAGCCGATGACGGCAGACTCGCTTGCCGGGGCGGGCGACGTACCATCGTCACTGAGATTCGAAGAGATGCTGGGGCGCAAGTCCCTGGATCGGTCGTTGTCGAAGCGCGAGCGGACCCGCTATGTATTCATGACGATCGCGGCGCGTTGCCTCCAGGACAATGCCGCGGAGAATCCCACGGTGGAAGTCGTGCTGTCGCAATCCGGGCTGGCGCGCAGCACCTTCTACAACCACTTCAAGGATATCGACGACTGTATCTTCGAAGTGCTCGACCTGTTCTTCGAGTACATCGAGGGCAGCCGCGTCAGCAGCTCGCGCGAACTGTCGACCTTCGATGCCATTGTCGAAGCCAATATGTGGTACGCGCGCGCCTACGCGGCGAACGCGAACCTGTTCGCGGCCATTCATCGCAACAGTGCACTGCGCAAGGTGCGCGAACAGCGCAACGCGCAGTGGGCGATGAAGATCGTGCATGTATCGGGACGCCGGCGTGGCCGCGAATTCATCGGTGCCGAGCGCATCGAATATGCCGGCACGATCCGCATGCTGATCACGATGACGATCGAGGTCCTGCGCGAGCGTTTTGTCGCCAACGACGTGCTCCTCGCAGAAGCGTTTCCGACGGCCGACGCAGTCGCGATGAAAGTGAGCGAGATCTGGTACGAGGTGATGCAGCGCTATGAGCAGAAGGCGTGAGCAGCGCCGGCTAAGGCTGCGGCTACGGTAACGAGCCGCTGGGTCCGCCGGCCGCGCCGCGATATTGGACCATTCCCGGGCCATCCTCGGGCATTCCTGCGACAATGCCGACATTCAACATTCGACATTTGATCACGGGCCTATGCAAGCCAAATTCGAGCCGCAACTGCTGCAGACCTTGCCGCTGCAGATCGCGGAGCAACTGGTGCAATCGATCATGACCGGAAGCTTCTCGCCAGGCACGCGGCTGCGTGAAGTCGAGCTGGCCGAGGCGTTCGGCGTCAGCCGGGCAACGATTCGCGAGGCGTTGCGCCTGCTGGAGCAGCGGGGACTGGTGAAGATCCAGCCGCAGCGGGGCGCGCACGTTACTCAGTTATCGGCACAGGAACTGAACGATCTGTATGAAGTGCGCGCCTCGCTGCTGGCCACGGGCTCGGCGCTGGCCGCCGGACGCTGCACGCCTGAGCACATTCCTGTGCTGCGCAGGTCGCTTGACCAAATGGCAGCGGTCATCGACGACCTGTCGCGCTACGCCACGCTGAGTGGTGAACTGGTGGCCTACATCATGGACATGTCCGGCAATGTGGTGCTGGCGGCATACGTTGCGGACTTCGCCCAGCGCATCGGCCGCTATATTCGCATGGGGCTGACGACGCCCGAGCGGCGCGCCGCGTCGATGGCGATGTGGCGGCAGATCGTCGACGCCATCATTGCCGGAGACGGTGAAGCCGCCGGTGCGGCGCACCGCAAGCTGGCACTGGAAAACCGCGACGCGGCGATGGCAGAGTTCGCCAAGCTCGAATCCAGTCCTTCGCCGGCGGCATCGCCGGTCACAGTGACAACGTCCTGATCTTCCTTGCGCACGCGATGTGCGTTTGCTAAAGTTCAAATGTCGACATTTCAAATGACAACACAGGAGACAACGTCCATGCTGCTTCAGCGAACCCGAGCGGTTGCGGTCGCGCTGCTCTGCGCGCTCGGCGCAACCATCGCGGCGGCGCAGCCTGACACCAGGCTGCTGCCCGCCAAGCCTGTCCGGATCATCGTGCCGTTTTCCGCTGGCGCGCTGACCGACATCATTGCCCGTATCTATGCCGAAAAACTGTCGCCCCGGCTCGGCCAGCCGGTCGTGGTGGAGAACCGCCCCGGGGCGGGTGGTGTGGTGGCGTCGCAAATGGTGTTGAAGGCGCCTGCGGACGGATCTTCGATCCTGTTCGTGTCATCGGCGCATGCAGTCAATCCGGCGCTGCAGAACAACCTGCCATACGACACGCTGCACGATTTCTCGGGCCTGGCCTTGCTCGCCTCGTCACCGTCAGTGGTCGTCGTCAATGCCAACCACCCGGCCAAGACCCTGCAGCAGTTCATCGCCATGGCCAAGCGCAAGCCGGAGAGCATGAGCTACGGCTCCGCCGGGGTCGGTGCAGCCACGCATCTGGCCGGGGAATATTTCAATCAGGAAGCCGGCATCAAGATGCTGCATGTCCCTTACAAGGGCGTGCAGGAAGCCGTCGCGGAAGTGGTCGGCGGCCGGCTCGACGCCGCCTTCCCGCCGGTCGCGCTCGCGCTGCCATTCACGCGTTCGGGCCAGTTGCGCGCGCTCGCCGTGACCAGCCCGGAGCGCTCGCCGATGCTGCCGGACGTGCCAACGGTGCAGGAGTCGGGCATTGCCAGGTTCGACTACAGCATCTGGTACGCGCTGGTCATGTCATCGAAAACGCCAAAGCCGGTGATGGAAATGCTGGCGGGCGTAATGCGGGCGGTCTCCGGCCTGCCCGAGGTTCGCGAAAAGCTGCTCTCGCAGGGACTGGTCACGCAGCAGCTGACGCTTGCCGATTTCGACCGCTTCATCAAGGCGGACATCAAGAAAATGGACCGCATCGTCAAGTCGAGCGGCGCCAAGGTTGAATGAACAAGGAGACCCATTTCATGAGCGCAATCACTGGTGGCCAGGCCGTTGTCGAATCTCTTCAGATCGAAGGCACCTCGCATGTATTCGGCCTGATCGGCTCCGCCGGCATGGAGATCTTCGACGCGCTGTACGATGCCGATTCGATCCGCTTCATCGGTGTGCGCGATGAAAGGACCGGCGTGCACATGGCGGACGGCTTTGCCCGCGCCTCCGGACAGGCCGGCGTGTTTCTGGCTGGCCAGAACGGCCCCGGTGCCACCAACCTGGTGACCGGCCTGGCACAGGCGTACGCCGCCTATTCGCCCGTGGTGGCGCTCGCCGGTTCGCTGTCTTCCGCCCATATCTACCGCGATGCCTTCCAGGAGGTGGACCAGCAGGCGCTGTTCCGCCCGGTGACCAAGAAGACCTGGACCCTGACGCAGTCGTCGCGCATTGCCGAGATGATGCGCGAGGCCTTCCGCACGGCCCTGAGCCCGCGCCGCGGTCCGGTGCTGCTGAACCTGCCGCGCGACCTGCTGGCCGAAACCGTCGAGTCGAGCGCCGCTGCCTATGCGCCGGATGGCCGCCAGTTCGATGGCGGCTTCGGTGCGCCGAGGGGCGTGACGGAGCGTGCCGCGCAATGGCTGCGCGAGGCTAAAAAGCCGTTGATCGTCGCCGGTGGCGGGGTCAAGAACGGCCGCCATGCAGCGAGCGTGCTCAAGCTGGCCGAATTGCTGAACGCTCCCGTGGCGATGTCGCCCGGCCATGGCGATGCCATCCCGTGTTCGCATCCGCTCTATGCCGGACAGATGGGCCCGCGCGGCAATGTGGTCGCCTCCGATCTCGCGCGCCAGGCCGATGTCATCCTGGCGCTCGGCACGCGCCTCGGATTCAACACGACGTTCTACTCCGCCGAGAATATCAATACCGAGGCAGCGATCATCCAGGTCGAGGTCGAGCCGACCGCGATCGGCCGTTTCTTCCCCGTGGAGGAGGGCATCCTCGGCGATGCCGGCACGGCTGCCGACGACCTCGCGCACGCGCTGCGAGGCCACCGCCCAGGTGCCGACGTAGCGGCCTGGACATCCGGCTTTGCCGAACGCCGCCGCGCGCTGCTGGAAACACGCGACATGGAAGCCGGCACGGCGCAGGACCCGCTGCAGCCCGGCTTTCTCTTCAAGACCTTGCGCGAGGTCCTGCCACAGGACGCCATGTTCACGATGGACGCCGGCACCCTGTGCCTGCAGGCCACCGATCAGCTCAATTATTTCCAGCCGCCGGCGCTGTTCACGCCGCTCGACTTCGGCCTGGTCGGTTTCTCGTATGCCTGCGGCCTCGGCGTGAAGCTCGCGCAGCCGGGCCGCACGGTGGTCAGCCTGATGGGCGACGGCGGCTTCGGCATGACCAGCAGCGAGATCGGCACGGCCGTGGCCAACGGCATCAACACGGTCTGCATCGTCATGAACAACGGCTGCTGGGGCGCGGAAAAGGCCTATCAGCGCGACTTCTTCGGCAAGCGCTACCTGGGTGCGGACGTGCCCAACCCGCCGTACGACAAGCTGGCCGAACTGTGGGGCGCGAAAGGATTCCGCGTCGAGCGCGCGGCCGACCTGGCGCGAACCGTGGCCGACGCCGTCGCCTGCGGCCAGCCCGCCATCGTCGACGTGCAAGTCGATCCGAATGCGCTCTACAGCTTCCGGCGCGATTCCTTCAAGCATCGGGCGACGGGTGCGAAATGAGCGGCGAGGATTTTGATTTCATCGTCGTCGGAGCCGGCTCGGCCGGCTGCGTGATCGCTTCGCGGCTGACCGAAAGCGGCAGGCACCGCGTGCTGTTGCTGGAAGGCGGCGGCAAGGACAACCATGTGTGGATCCATATCCCGCTGGGTGTGGGGAAACTGCTGACGAACGACAGCTACGCCTGGCGTTTCCAGACCGAACCGCAGCCCTACCTGCAGGGCCAGAACATTTACTGGCCGCGCGGCAAGGTATTGGGCGGCTCCAGCGCGCTGAACGGCATGGCCTACGTCTGGGGCGATCCGGCCGAGTACGACAGCTGGGCCAGCCAGGGTGTCACCGGCTGGGGCGCCAGCGATGTGCTGCCGTATTTCCGCAAGCTCGAGTCGACCGAGTACAGCGCCAATCCGCTGCGCGGCCGGGACGGGCCGATCCGCATCACGGACCGCGCCGCGCGCGAGCCCGACCAGATCTCCGATGCATGGATCGCCGCCTGCAAGAGCCAGGGTATCCGCGAGACGCCGGACTACAACGCGGTCAGCTACGAAGGCGTGCGCTATCTCGAGCAGACCGCGTACAACGGCCGCCGCTGGAGTGCCGCCGTCGGCTACCTGAAGGATGCGCAGCGGCGCAGCAACCTGGTGATCCGCACGCACGCACTGGTCAGCCGCGTGATCGTCGAAGGCGGGCGTTGCACCGGGGTCGAATACACCTGGCAAGGCCGCCGGCACGTGGCGAACGCGCGCTGCGAGGTGGCGGTGTGCGCGGGCGCGATCCAGTCGCCGCAGCTCCTGGAGTTGTCGGGCATCGGCCAGCGCGCCCATCTGGAGAAGCTGGGCATCGCGGTCCGGTGCGACCTGCCCGCGGTCGGGGAGAACATGTCCGACCATCTGCAGGTGCGCTGCACCTACCGGACGCGCATTCCGGAAACCATCAACGACCTGATGAACAGCCCGTGGCACAAGATGCGCGCGGGACTGAAATACCTGCTGCAGCGCAAGGGGCTGCTTGCGGGCACCTCCTCCACGGCGCATGCCATCACGCGGTCTTCGCCGGAGGTGAGCCATCCGGATGTGATGATCCGCATCTACCACATCAGCGGCGCGGACCGTTACTCCCGCAGCAAGATCGCCGGCATGGACCGGTGGTCGGGCTTCTCCGTGGGCGGCTTCATGCTGTATCCGTTCTCGCGCGGCAACATCCACTGCGTGTCGGCCGATCCGGCCGCGGCGCCGGCGATCCAGCCCAACTACTTCGCGGACGAGCGGGACCGGCGCACCACCGTCAACATGCTGCGCCTGATCCGCGAGGTCGCCGATCAGCCGACGATGCGCGACATCGTGATCGAGGAAAACCGGCCCGGACCGGCCGTCACGAGCGACGAGGAACTGCTCGACTACGCCAGGCAGATCGGGCAGACCGCATGGCATACGGTCGGCACCTGCCGCATGGGCACGCCCGACAACTCCGTGGTGGATTCCCGGCTGCGCGTGCACGGCATCGCGGGCCTGCGTGTCGCCGACGCCTCGGTGATGCCGACGATCGCCTCATCCAATACCAATGCGCCGGCCATGATGATCGGCGAGCGCGCGTCGGAGCTGTTGCTGGCCCAGGCAAATCACTGGTAGGAGACCCGGCATGACCGAAACCAAGCGTATTCCGACCCCGCTGTGCGAGGAGCATATCGCGCGGGGCGACTGGAACGTCCTGTGGGACCAGATGCGCGAACTTGACCCCGAGTTCATGGAAGCCTATCTGGCGTTCCGCTGCGTGCCGCACCGCAAGGGCCCGCTGCCCCCGAAGGTCAAGGAGCTGATCATGGTCGCCATCAACGCGGCGACCACCCACCTGTATGCCCCCGGCGCGCGCAGGCATATGCGCAATGCCATCCGGCATGGCGCCACGCGGGAAGAAATCCTCGAGGTGCTGCAACTCACCACCGTGATGGGCATTCACTCCTGCAATATGGCCATCCCGATCCTGATGGAAGAGATCGAAGCCGCGCGGCAGTCCTGAGATTCCGGGATATCACCGATCCGTCCACGTTGCCGCCCCGCGCGCGGGGCTTCCTGCCTGCCCCGTCGAGCGCGAGTTGCCTGAGCGTCTCTGCGCTCGACGACCACACGGCCGGCGCGATCCGGTACGGTTCGCCGTCCGCGCCAAGGTATTGGCCACACGTTCATCGGCCACACGTGCGCCTATCTTGTCCCGCAGGCGTTCAGACGGCTCTCGATCCGCACCAGCATCTGTTCTTCGACGTCTTCGACCGGTCAGGTCCAGCTGCTGCGCGGCGGCGGTGATCGGCCGGAGTGGACTACCGCGCAAAACCGCCTGGATTTCATCGAGCGTGGTGTTCAATTGTTGATCTGAAATCAAGACAGTTTGGTTCATAGGTCACTTTTTGCGCAAAAGTTTAGCGGGCACACTGCGATCCATCGCTTCTAATTTCACCCCTTCGCAGGAAACCAGCCATGAACGCAACGACCCATCGCCCGCCGTTTGCCGGCAAGACGTTCGAAGTCCGCTACGCCGGACTGACCGCGATCAACGCCTATGCCGAAGACGGCATCCATATGCGCTACGAGATCACTGAAGGCGACTTCGCCGGTGCCACGGGCGAAGTCGCCTACACGTGGCAGCACGTTGCGGGCGAGATCTATGCGATCTCATGGCAGGAAGCCGACCGGGCCACGGTCGTCCACCTCGACGACTTTGCCGCCGGCACTTCGCGTTCGTTCTTCACCGCGCCGTCGCTGGACTTCTATCGGCTCGAAGGCAGCCTGCGCGCCCTCTGAACGGCGCGCCGCGCCTGATGCCTGACCCAGAATGGGTCGCTGATCTTGCACGGCCATCGCGACAAGGTGCTGTCCTGCCTCGCACTGGCGCGCGAAAAGGGTGCGACCGTCGTGACGGGCGGCGGCGTGCCGCGATGAGAACTCGGTCGCCGCCTGGCGCGATACGCCTGCCAGCATGCCGCCGATGATGGCGGCGCCCGAGCGTAATGTGCCGGGGTACGGTTGCCTTGCGGTTCGGAGAAGCGTGGAGCAGGGGACAGTCAGGCCGCCAGGCTGTGGAGCAGCTGGGGTTCGCGCTCTTCCAGGTAGCGGCGAAACTGCGCGCCGGTCTCGTGGTGCTTGAGCGCGTATTCGACGGTCGCCTTCAGGTAGCCCAGCTTGCTGCCGCAGTCATAGCGCGTGCCCTGGTAGCGATAGGCCAGCACCTGTTCCTGGCCCAGCAGCGACTGGATTGCGTCGGTTAGCTCCAGTTCGCCGCCCGCGCCGGGCTTGAGCTCGCGCAGGTGGTCGAAGATGCGCGGCGTCAGGATGTAGCGACCGACCACGCCGAGGTTGGACGGGGCCTCTTCCGGCGCCGGCTTTTCGACGATGCCCGAGACCTTGATCACACCTTCGCCCCACTCGCGGCCCTCGACCACGCCGTAGGAGCGGCTCTGTTCCGGCAGGATCTCTTCGACGCCCAGCACCGAGCAGTTGTAGTGGTCGTAGG
>JABFVP010000571.1 GCA_013362725.1 Cupriavidus sp. | reverse complement strand
TACCTGCTCGGCGAGAACACCGCGTTGCCGGACTACGGGGACGACGAGGACGCCGGCGCGGAACCGGCGCCGGCAGCGCCGGCAGCCCCCGCCGGCACGCCTGCGCCCGCGCAGCCGCAGGCACCGCGATAGGCGCTTAGCTACCGACGCCCAGCAGCACCACCTCGAAGGTCAGCGTGGCGTTCGGCGGGATCGTGCCCGGCACGCCGCGCGCACCGTAGGCGGTGCCCGGCGGGCAGGTCAGGCGCGCCTTGCCGCCCACCTGCATGGCCTGCACGCCCTCGGTCCAGCACGGGATCACGCGGTTGAGCGGAAACGAGATCGGCTGGCCGCGCTTGTACGAGCTGTCGAATTCGGTGCCGTCCGCGAGCGTGCCGCGGTAGTGCACCTGTACCGTGTCGGTGGCCTTGGGCGCGGCGCCGGTGCCCTTGATCAGGTGCTGAATGGTCATGCCCGACGCCAGGGTCTGCGGCGCCGATGCAGCGGCGGCAGGCGCCGAAGCGGCCGGCCCGGCAGCGCAGGCGGCGCCGGCAAGGGTCAGGGTGCCAAGGAAAAGCGCGAGTGTTTTCATGGAAGGCCTGCTCTCGAGGTCGTGATTGGGGATGCGGCAGTTTAACCGACGCGCGCCGTCGGTATGGCGGCTGCGGCATATCTGGCCCCGCGGCCGCGCTGCCCGCAGGCATGGTGCGCCGCACCGCGCCGCGCCCGTTACACCGGGCGTTTTGCCGTCTACGATGGTTCGTGACAGCCCGCTGCCGCGCGGGCGCACGGAGACGGTCATGGCACTGACGGATTCCAGGGACCTCGCGGTCTCGACCCTGAACACGCGCTCGGTGGCGCAGTACGAGACCGCGCTGCGCCTGCTGAACGGCTACTACGGCGACCCGCTTGCCGTGATCGACGCGGCGCTGGCCGACGACCCCGGCTTCGCCATGGGCCACGCGCTGCGCGCCGCGCTGATGGTCACCTCGGGCGACGGCACCGCCGAGCCCATGCTGCGCCAGAGCGTCGAGGCTGGCGAAGCGCTGCACGCCCGCGCCAACGAGCGCGAGCGCCGCCATATCGCCGCGGCGCGCGCCTGGCTCGACGGCGATTTCGAGCGCGCCGTGCGCTGCTATGGCGACATCGTGATCGATCATCCACGCGACCTGCTGGCGCTGCAGACCGCGCACCTGTGCGACTTCCTGCTGGGCCAGTCGACCATGCTGCGCGACCGCGTGGCGCAGGCGTTGCCGCACTGGGATGCCGGCATGCCCGGCTACGGCTACGTGCTCGGCATGCACGCCTTCGGGCTGGAAGAGACCCAGCTCTACGAGCGCGCCGAAGAAGCCGGACGGCGCGCGCTGGAATGCCAGCCGCGCGACCCGTGGGCCGTGCATGCGGTCGCGCACGTGATGGAGATGCAGGGCCGGACCGACGACGGCATTGCCTGGCTCGAAGGCCGCCGCCAGGACTGGGCCGACGACAACATGCTGGCCGTGCATAACTGGTGGCACCTGGCGCTGTTCCTGCTGGAAGACGACCGCACCGACGAGGTGCTGGCGCTGTATGACCGCGCCATCAGCCGGCCGGCGCCGGCGATCGCGCTGGACCTGGTCGATGCCTCGGCGCTGCTGTGGCGGCTGCACCTGCGCGGCGTGGACGTGGGCCGGCGCTGGCATGCGCTGGCCGATGACTGGCTCGGCCGCGGCGCGGCCGGCTATTACGCCTTCAACGACGTGCATGCGGTGATGGCCAGCCTGGGCGCACAACGCCCCGCCGCGGCCGACCATGTCCGCGCCGCACTGGAGCGGGCCGCGTTGGGCAACGGCACCAACGCGATGATGTCGCGCGAGGTGGGACTGCCGGTGGCCGATGCGCTGATCGCGTTCGCGCAGGGCGATTACACCACCGCCATCGAGCTGCTGATGCCGGTGCGCCTGGTGGCCCACCGCTTCGGCGGCAGCCACGCGCAGCGCGACGTGATCGACTTGACGCTGATCGAGGCTGCCTTACGCGCCGGCGACACCGCGCTCGC
>JABFVP010000636.1 GCA_013362725.1 Cupriavidus sp. | reverse complement strand
TGCCCATCGGCATGCCCGGCCAGTTGTGCACACCGAACACCGCGTCGCACGGGAAGCGCTCGAACAGGCCGTCCTTGATCATCTCGCGCGCGCCGCCGCCGCCTTCCTCGGCAGGCTGGAAGATCAGGTGCACGGTGCCGTCGAAGGGCTTGTGCTGCGCCAGGTAGCGCGCCGCGCCGAGCAGCATCGCGGTGTGGCCGTCATGGCCGCACGCATGCATCTTGCCGGCGTGCTGCGAGCGGTGGTCGAAGGTGTTGGCTTCCTGCAGCGGCAGTGCATCCATGTCGGCGCGCAGGCCGATGGTGCGCGCGCTGCTGCCGTTGCGGATCACGCCGACCAGGCCGGTGGTGCCGAGCCCGCGGTGGACTTCGATGCCCCACGCTTCCAGATTGCGCGCGACCACGTCGGCGGTGCGCTGCTCTTCGAAGCAAAGTTCAGGGTGGGCGTGGATGTCGCGCCGGATCGCGCGGATTTCGGCTTGTGCCTGCAGGATTTCTGGGATGAGCTTCATGATGCCGGGCGGCCTTGGGGTCGAAGGCGTTAGCAATAGGATACCGGGATCATACGATGCCTGTTGCCAAAGCGCCAAAACGCGGCGATTTGCTGCGCACTCGCCGTCTTGGCGCAGTGCAATATGCCGGCGCGGGTGGGTTTCCCCGCATTGCCCTGTCATGTGCACTGCTGGAACAGTTCATGCTTGAAGTGCCCGGCCGGCAATACCGTCGCTTTGTGATGCTCCATCGCACCAAAAAGCAGCGCCGCTCGTGACCCGCTGCGCGCGCGCATTGCCGATCCTAAAACGTCTGCTTCACTTCCTACCGGGAGAATTGCGCGATGTCCCTTCGCACTTTCAAGAAGGCAATTGGCGCGGTGGCGGCAGCGGGGGCCCTTGGCCTCGCGCTGGCCGGCACCGCCCAGGCCGCGGACCTCAAACTGGCCATGAGTTCGCCGCCGACCTCGATGGATCCGCACTTCTACAACCTGTTCTCCAACATCAACGTTTCCGAGCATATCTTCGACTCGCTGACCAAGATGGACCCGGACAGCCGCATCATCCCGGGCCTGGCCGAGTCGTGGAAGCTGGTCAACGACCTGACCTGGGAATTCAAGATCCGCAAGGGCGTGAAATTCCACGACGGCTCGGAACTGACGGCCGAGGACGTGATCTGGTCGCTCGACCGCCCCGCCACGATCCAGAACAGCCCGGGCAAGTTCGACGTCTACACCAAGGCGATCGTCAACAAGAAGATCATCGACAAACACACCATCCAGCTCTCCACCAGCCAGCCGTATCCGCTGATGCTGAACGACCTGACCTCGATCTTCATCGTGCAGAAGAAGGCCACGCAGGGGCTGAGCTCGGATGACTTCGCGCAGGGCAAGGGCATGATCGGCACCGGCCCGTTCAAGTTCGTCAGCTATGCGCGCGACGACCGGGTCGAGCTGGTGCGCAACAACGATTACTGGGGCAACAAGCCGGCCTGGGACAAGGTCACGCTGCGCTTTATTCCCAACCCGGCGACGCGCCTGGCGGCGCTGCTGTCGGGCGACGTGCAGGCCATCGAGAACGTGCCCACGCCTGACCTGCCCAAGGTGCGCAAGGATCCCAAGCTGGCGTTCTTCTCGAAGATCTCGCACCGCGTGATCTACCTGTACTTCGATGCCAAGCGCGACAAGTCGCCTTACGTCACCACCAAGGAAGGCGCGCCGCTGGACAAGAACCCGCTGAAGGACACGCGCGTGCGCAATGCCATCAGCATGGCGATCAACCGGCAGGGCATCAAGGACCGGCTGATGGAAGGCCTGTCCGAGCCGACCAACAACCTGGTGCCGCCCACGCTGTTCGGCTACAACCCCAACCTGAAGACGGTCAAGTACGACCCCGAGGGCGCCAAGAAGCTGCTGGCCGAGGCCGGCTTCCCCAATGGCTTCGGCGTGACGCTGCACACGCCCAACAACCGCTACGTCAACGACGAGAAAATCGCGCAGACCATCGCGCAGAACCTGACCCGCATCGGCATCGCGACCAAGGTCGAGGGCATGCCGATGGCGACGTACTCGTCCAAGGGCATCAAGCACGAGTGGTCGTTCGGCCTGCTGGGCTGGGGCGCGCAGACCGGCGAAGTCAGCTCGCCGCTGCGCGCGCTGCTGGCGTGCGAGGACAGCAAGAAGGGCTTCGGCACCACCAACTGGGGCGAATACTGCAACCCGAAGATGGACGTGGTGCTGGAAAAGGCGCTGTCGACGGTGGACGACACCGAGCGCTCCAAGCTGCTGCAGGAAGCCACCGCGATCGCGATCAACGATGGCGGTATCATCCCGATCCACCAGCAGGTGACCACCTGGGCCACGCAGAAGGGCATCGTCTACGTGCCGCGCACCGACGAGCGCACCTACGCGCATAACTTCAAGCCCCAGTAAGTCAAGCCCCAAGCCAAGCCCCGGCAGGCTGCCTGCTGCTGAGTTCGCGGTGCCGCGCATGGCTGCCGCGCCGCCTGGAAGCGCCACGCGCTCCCGGGCGGCGTGCGCATTCCCGCGCGAAAGGATAGTGGTCCGAATATGCTGGTCTTTATCATCCGGCGCCTGATGCAGAGCGTGGTCGTGCTCTTCGTCATGTCGCTGCTGGTTTTCCTCGGCGTCTTTGCCATCGGCAATCCCGTCGACATCCTGATCAACCCGCAGGCCGACCAGGAGGACATCAAGCGCACCATCGCGGCGCTGGGCCTGGACAAGCCGCTGTGGGAGCAATACTGGGTCTTTCTGCAGAACGCGCTGCAAGGCAACCTGGGTACTTCGTTCGCGCATGGCACGCCGGCGCTCAAGCTGATCTTCGAGCGCATGCCCGCGACCATGGAGCTGGCGGTCTGCGCGATCCTGCTGGCGATCGTGCTGGGCATCCCGCTGGGCCTGTGGGCCGGGCTGCGGCCCAAGGGCATTGCCGGCAAGTCGATCATGACGGTGTCGATCCTGGGCTTCTCGCTGCCCACCTTCTGGGTCGGGCTGATGCTGATCATGGTGTTCGCGGTGCAGCTGGGCTGGCTGCCGTCCAACGGCCGCGGCGAGACCGTGCGCGTGCTGGGCATCCCGCTCAGCTTCCTGACCGCGGACGGCATCCGCCACCTGATCCTGCCGGCGGTGACGCTGTCGCTGCTCAACATCGCCATGGTGATCCGGCTCACGCGCGCCGGCACGCAGGAGGCGATGCTGCAGGACTACGTCAAGTTCGCGCGCGCCAAGGGGCTGTCCAACACCCGCATCGTCGGCGTGCATGTGCTGAAGAACATCCTGATTCCCATCGTCACCGTGATCGCGCTGCAGTTCGGCTCGATCATCGCCTTTGCGATCGTGACCGAGACCATCTTTGCCTGGCCCGGCATGGGCAAGCTCATCATCGACTCGATCCAGCTGCTGGACCGGCCGGTGATCGTCGCCTACCTGATGGTGATCGTGACGCTGTTTATCCTGATCAACCTGGTGGTGGACATCATCTACAGCATGCTCGATCCGCGCGTGCGCATTGCCGACAACAAGGGCTGAGCCATGACCGCAGTAACCGTCGAACCCGAAGACAAGACGCCGCCGCGCGCCGCGGCGCGCGAGCAATCCCCATGGCGGCGCTTTGCCGCCGAGTTCTTCGCCAGCAAGATCGCCGTGGCCGGGCTGGCCACGCTGGTGACGATCATCCTGATCGCGATCTTCGCGCCGTGGCTGGCGCCGCAGAACCCGTATGACCTGGCCACGCTGGACGTGCTCGACGCGCGCCTGGCGCCGGGCGAGCAGGCCGGCAGCGGCATGACCTTCCTGCTGGGCTCGGACGAGCAGGGCCGCGACATCCTGTCGGCGGTGATGTACGGGCTGCGCATCAGCATCGGCGTGGGCGTGGTCAGCACCCTGATCGCGCTGCTGCTTGGCGCCACGCTAGGGCTGCTGGCCGGTTTCCTGGGCGGGCGCACCGAGGCCTTCATCATGCGCGTGGCGGACCTGCAGCTGTCGTTTCCGCCGATCCTGCTGGCGCTGATCCTGCTGGCCTTCCTGCGCCCGGGGCTGGGCAATATCGTGATCGCGCTGGTGGCGGTGCAGTGGGCCTACTACGCGCGCACCACACGCAGTGCCGCGCTGGTCGAACGGCGCAAGGAGTACATCGAGGCCGCCACCTGCCTGGGCCTGCCGCCCGCGCGCATCATGTTCCGCCACCTGCTGCCCAACTGCCTGCCACCGCTGATCGTGATCGCGGCGCTGCAGGTGGCCTCGGCGATCACGCTGGAGGCGACGCTGTCGTTCCTCGGGCTGGGGGTGCCGATCACCGAGCCGTCGCTCGGTTCGCTGATCTCCAACGGCCAGCAGTACATGCTGTCGGGCAAGTACTGGATCAGCTTCTTCCCGGGCATCGCGCTGGTGGTCACCATCGTGGCGATGAACCTGGTCGCCGACCAGCTGCGCGATGTGCTGAATCCGCGCCTGCAGACGCAATAACGGGAGCGCAAGATGGCACAACCGACGCTGGTGGTCGAACACCTGAAAACGCATTTCTATACGCGCGGCGGCATCGCCCGGGCCGTCGACGACGTGTCCTTCACCGTGGGCCGCGGCGAGATCATGGGGCTGGTGGGCGAGTCCGGCTCCGGCAAGTCGATGACCGGCTATTCGATCATGGGTCTGATCGATCCGCCCGGGAAGATCGTCGACGGCCGCATCGCGCTGACCAGCCGCGACGGCGTCACGCGCGACCTGCGCGCGCTCACGCCGGCGCAGCAGCGTGACGTGCGCGGCAACCGCATCGCCATGATTTTCCAGGATCCGATGATGACGCTGAACCCGGTGCTGCGCATCGATACACAGATGATCGAGGCGGTGCTGGCGCATGAGAACGTGAGCAAGGCGGTGGCGCGCGAGCGCGCGCGCAATGCGCTGGCGCGGGTCGGCATACCGTCGCCGGACGAGCGCCTGCAAGCCTATCCGCATCAGTTCTCGGGCGGCATGCGCCAGCGCGTGGCGATCGCCACGGCGTTGCTGAACAAGCCGGACCTGATCATTGCCGACGAGCCGACCACGGCGCTCGACGTCACCATCCAGGGCCAGATCCTGTACGAGATGCAGACCCTGTGCCGCGAGTCCGGCACGGCGCTGATCTGGATCACGCACGATCTGTCGGTGGTGGCGGGGCTGGCCGATACCGTGTGCGTGATGTATGCCGGCAAGATCGTCGAGGCGGGCGACGTGCGCCAGGTGCTGGAGCGCCCCGAGCATCCCTACACGCACGGGCTGATCAGCTCGGCGCCGTCGCGCAACCCGCGCGGCGCGCCGCTGCGGCAGATACCGGGCATGACGCCATCGCTGCTGAACCTGCCGGGTGGCTGTTCGTTCCGCGAGCGCTGTCCGTACGCGACCGCGGCCTGCAAGACCGACCCCCCGCTGGAAACCGCCGCGGACGGGCGCCGCCTGCGCTGCTTCCATCCGGTGCTCGCCAACCAGGAGGCGGCATGAACGCCACTGCACTGCAATCCCGCCCGATGACCGAACCGGCCGAACCGGAAGGCGCCACCCCCGCTGCGCCGATCCTCGAACTGCGCGGCGTGTCCAAGCGCTTCGTCAAGTCGCTCGATGCCGCCGCGCGCATCGCCAACCTGTTCGGCGCGCACGCGCGCGAAGAGGTGGTGCACGCGGTGGACCGGGTCGACCTGAGCATCCCCGCCGGCGAGGTGGTGGGGCTGGTCGGTGAATCCGGCTGCGGCAAATCCACGCTCGGCCGCATGGCCGTGGGCCTGCATTCGCTGACCGAGGGCGAACGGCTGTGGCGCGGCACCAACCTGGATCACCTGCCGCCCGACAAGCGCCGCGAGAAGCAGCTGGCGATCCAGATGATCTTCCAGGACCCATATGCGTCGCTGAACCCGCGGCTGCGCGTGCTAGACATCGTCGGCGAGGCGCCGGTGGTGCACGGCATGGTCGGGCGCGGCGCGCAGAAGGGCTATGTCGAGGACATGCTGGTGCGCGTCGGCATGGACCCGACCGTGTTGCGCCGCTTCCCGCACCAGTTCTCCGGCGGGCAGCGCGCGCGCATCGGCATTGCGCGCGCGCTCGCGGTGAAGCCCGAGTTCCTGGTGTGCGACGAATCGGTGGCGGCGCTAGACGTGTCGATCCAGGCCCAGGTGCTGAACCTGTTCATGCGCCTGCGCGAAGAGCTGAACCTGACCTACCTGTTCATCAGCCACGACCTGGGCGTGGTCAAGCACATCAGCGACCGGGTGGTGATCATGTACCTGGGGCGGGTGGTCGAATCCGCGCCGACCGAGGACGTGTTCGCCGCGCCCAACCATCCCTATACGCAGGCGCTGCTGGCGGAAGCGCCCAAGCTGGAGGTGGCGCGCAAGACCTACGTCGCGATCCGCGGCGAGATCCCGTCGCCGCTGCACCCGCCGAGCGGCTGCCATTTCCATCCGCGCTGCCCGCACGCGATGCCGCGTTGCCGCGAAGAGCAGCCGCTGCTCAAGGAGATTGCGCCGCTGCGGTTCTCGGCATGCCATTTGAATGACATGAAGTAGGGCGCTCAACTGGCGTTGGTTTGCTCCCCTCTCCCATTTATGGGAGAGGGGCGGGAGAGAGGGCAGGAGCCTCCACGAAGCGAGGCGTCAACATGCTTGCCGTGCGCCTGCCCTCTCCCCCGGCCCCTCTCCCGCAAGCGGGAGAGGGGAGAATTCCCTGGGCTCAGGTTGAGCGCCTCAGCGAATCACCTGCCCCTTCGAATTGATGATCGTCATCTCCACGAACTTCGAGCCGACATGGTTATCCGGCGTGAAGTTGACGATAAAGCCGCCCAGGTCGTAGTTGCGCATCGATTCCAATGCGGTCACCAGCTTCTCGCGCGTCAGGTCCTTGCCCGCGCGGCGCAGGCCTTCGGTGAAGGTCTTGGCGGCGATGAAGCCTTCGATGCTGGCGTAGTCGAATTCGCTGGGCCTGCCCGCGGCCTGCAGCAGCCGCAGGTATTCGCGCACGATCGGCAGCGTGGCATTGCCCGGGTGCGGCATCACCTGCGAGATGATCACGCCGCTGCCCTGCGCGCCGACCACGTTGGCCAGCGCTTGCGTGCCGACGAAGGAGACGTTGTAGAACTGGCCGTTGTAGCCTCGGCGCAGCGCTTCCTTCACGAACGCGCCGGCGGTGCGGTAGGCGCTGATCATCACCACCGCGTCGGGCTTCGCCTTCATCGAGCCCTGCATGGCGTCGCCGATCTCGGTCGTGTTGCGCACCACGGGCTCGCGCGCGACGATCTGCACGCCGCTGTCGGGCGCGGCCTTGAGCGCGCGCTCGAGCCCGTCCAGGCCGGCCTTGCCGTAGGCATCCTCGTTGTAGACCACGGCCACGCGCTTGAGCCCGGTGGTCTGGATCTGGCGCAGGATGGCCGCGGTTTCCTCGTTGTAGCCGGCGCGCACATGGAACACATAGCGGCTGCGCGGCTCGCGCAGCGACTGCGCGCCGGTGTACGGACCGAAGAACGGCACCCTGGCCTGGATCGCCAGCGGCAGCGCGGCCTGGCTGGTGGGCGTGCCGACATAGCCGAACAGGGCGAAGACGCGATCCTCTTCGATCAGCTTCTTCGTGTTCTTGGCCGCCGGTTCGGGTTCGTAATAGTCGTCCAGCGCCTCGAGCCGGATCTTGCGCCCGTGGATGCCGCCCTGCTGGTTGATATGGTCGAAGTACAGCCGCGCGCCCGAGTTCATCTGCTTGCCGAGTACGGCGGTCGGGCCGGTCAGCGCGGCGGACTGGCCCAGCAGGATGGTGTCGGCGGTGACGCCTTGCTCGGATGTGGCAGTAGTGGCTGCGGCGTTCGCCGCCAAGGCGGCGCAGGACGCGCCGCCGGTGCCGATGGCGCACGCCACCAGCAGGCCGGCAAGCCGGCCGTTGACCCCGGATCGGAAAGACATAAACCCCCCGCGAATGATGGTTCGGTTACCCGTTCGCCGCGATGCCGGTCTGCGCCGGCGCGTTGCTGAAATGGTGCCGCATGGTGCGCGTCCCGGTCTGTGCCGCGAGCGCGCCGGCACATCATAATCGAATACAATCGGCACGAGATACTCCCCGCCGTCGCCCCGCACGCCCGGGGAAATGCGCCGCCCGACGGCACGCGCAGCGCAGGCGCCGCTACCCGGGGCCTGCGCCGATATCTCCAGTTCCGTACGACCGAACGAAAACAACACCCCCCGCCCGGAGACCCCATGGCTTCCCGCATCGTCCGCGCCGCATGCCCGCATGACTGCCCCGATACTTGTGCCTTGCTCGTCACCGTCGAGGATGGCCGCGCCGTGAAGGTAGCGGGCGATCCAGACCATCCCGGCACGCAGGGCGTGCTCTGCACCAAGGTCTCGCGCTACACCGAGCGCACCTACCACCCCGACCGCCTGCTCACGCCGATGAAGCGTATCGGCAAGAAGGGCGAGGGCAGGTTCGCGCCGATCTCGTGGGATGAGGCGCTCGATACCATCGCCGCGCGCCTGCAGGCGATCGCTGCACGCGATCCGCAGGCGATCGTGCCGTACAGCTATGCCGGCACCATGGGGCTGGTGCAGGGCGAGAGCATGGCCGCGCGCTTCTTCAACAAGCTGGGCGCGTCGCGGCTGGACCGCACCATCTGCGCCAGCGCCGGCGCCACCGCGCTGCGCTACACCTACGGCGCCAGCGTCGGCATGGACATGGAGCACGTGGTCGATGCCAGGCTGGTGATCATCTGGGGCGGCAACCCGATTGCCTCCAACCTGCACTTCTGGACCCGCGCGCAGGAGGCCAAGCGGCGCGGCGCCACGCTGGTGGCGATCGACCCGTACCGCTCGCTCAGCGCCGAAAAGTGCCACCGCCATATCGCGCCGATGCCCGGCACCGACGGCGCGCTGGCGCTGGCGATGATCCACGTGCTGATCCGCGACGGCCTGCTCGACCACGACTACATCGAACACCACACCGTGGGCTTCGAGGCGCTGCGCGAGCGCGCGCAGGCCTACCCGCCGGCGCGCGCCGCCGAGATCTGCGGCATCCCGGTCGAGGACATCGAATGGCTGGCCGATCTCTACGGCCAGCTCGCGGTGCGCGAGCGCCAGCCGGTGGCGATCCGGCTGAACTACGGCATGCAGCGCGTGCACGGCGGCGGCCAGGCAGTGCGCGCGGTCGCGTGCCTGCCGTCGCTGGTGGGCGCGTGGCGCCATCCGGCGGGCGGGCTGCAGTTGTCGACCTCGGGCTTCTTCCCGATCAACGAAGCCGCGCTGCAGCGCCCGGACCTGCTGCCGGGATGGCCGCAGCAGCTGCCGCGCCTGGTCAACATGAGCACCATCGGCGATGCCCTGCTGGCCGAGGGCACGCCCGGCGCGCCGCGCATCGAGGCGGTGGTGGTCTACAACAGCAACCCGGTGGCGGTGGCGCCGGAATCCGGCAAGGTCGCGGCGGGCTTCGCGCGCGAGGACCTGTTCACGGTGGTGCTGGAGCATTTCCGCACCGACACCGCCGACTATGCCGACATCATCCTGCCCGCGACCACGCAGCTCGAGCACACCGACGTGCACAAGGCCTACGGCCATACCTATTTCCTGGCCAACAACGCCGCCATTGCGCCGCTGGGCGAGGCTCTGCCCAACACCGAGATCTTTCGCCGGCTGGCGCAGCGCATGGGCTTTACCGAGGCCTGCTTTGCCGACAGCGACGAGGCCATTGCCGCGCAGGCGATCCTGCCGGACGATGCGCGCGCGGCCGGCATCAGCTGGGATTCGTTGAAAGCGCAGGGCTGGCAGAAACTGGCGCTGCCGGCGGCGCCGTTCGCCGAGGGCGGCTTCCCTACGCCATCGGGCAAGTGCCAGTTCTATTCCGAGCCGATGGCGCGCGATGGCTTCGATCCGCTGCCCGACTACGTGCCGCAGTACGAAGCGCCCCAGACCGCGCCGGAACTGGCCGCGCGCTATCCTCTGGCGATGATCTCGCCGCCGGCGCGCAATTTCCTCAACAGCTCGTTCGTCAACGTCGACAGCCTGCGCGCTACCGAGGGCGAGCCGCACCTGGACCTCCATCCGGCCGATGCTGCCGAGCGCGGCATCGTGCACGGCGCGATGGTGCGCGCCTTCAACGACCGCGGCAGCATGGTGGCACGTGCGCGCGTGACCGATCGCGCCCGGCGCGGACTGGTGGTGGGGTTGTCGATCTGGTGGAAGAAGCTCGCATCCGACGGCAAGAACGCCAATGAGCTGACCAGCCAGCGCCTGACCGACCTGGGCCGCGCGCCGGTATTCTACGACTGCCTGGTGCAGGTCGAAGCCTGCGCCCAAGGGGCAGTCGAGGCGGCATGACGCGGCCGCGCCGCCGCCGTGGCTGGGCGGCACTCGCGGGCGCGGCGGCGCTGTCGGTGCTGGTGCTGCTGACGGCGGGATGCGAGGCGGTCGGCTACTACGCGCAGTCGATCGGCGGCCATCTCGGCGTGATGGCCCAGGCGCAGCCGCTGACCGACGCCATCGCCCGCGCGCATGACGCCAACGACGCGCGCCTGGCCCAGCGGCTGGCGCTGGCGGGCCGCATGCGCGACTTCGCCTCGCGCGAGCTGAAGCTGCCCGACAACGGCAGCTACCGCCGCTACGCCAACCTGCACCGGCCCTACGTGGTGTGGAGCGTGTTCGCCACGCCGGAGCTGTCGATGGAACTGCGCAAGTGGTGCTTCCCCATCGTCGGCTGCATCAGCTACCGCGGCTACTACGCCCAGTCCGATGCCGAGCAGTATGCGCAAGACCTGCGCCGCGACGGGCTCGAGACCTATGTGGCCGGCGTCCCCGCCTATTCGACCCTGGGCTATTTCGATGACCCGCTGCTCAATACCTTCGTCTACCTGCCTGAAGGAGAGCTGGCGCGGCTGATCTTCCACGAACTGGCGCACCAGGTGGTGTACGTGCGCAACGACACCGCCTTCAACGAGTCCTTCGCCACCGCGGTGGAAGCGGCCGGCGTGGAGCGCTGGCTGGACCGGGATGCGTCGGAGGACGCGCGTAGCAGCTATCGCCAGTACGATGCCCGGCGCCAGCAGTTCCGCGCGCTGCTGCTGGGCACGCGCGACCGGCTGGTGGCGCTGTACCAGACCCCGCTCGACAACGCCGCCAAGCGCGAGGGCAAGGCGAAGATCTTTGCCGACCTGCGCGCCGGCTATGCGCGGCTGCGCGCCGAGTGGGGCGGCTACAGCGGCTATGACCGCTGGTTCGACCAGCCGCTGACCAACGCCCACCTGGCTGCGGTGGCGACGTACCAGCAATGGGTACCGGCCTTTACCGCGCTGCTGGCGCGCTGCGACGGCGACTGGCAGCGCTTCTACGACGAGGCGCGCCGCATCGGCGCGCTGCCGGCACGCGAGCGCGAGGCGGCATTGCGCCGGCTGGCGCCGCCGGCAACCCGCACCGACACGCTGACCGCGGGCGGCAAGGCTGCGGTCAACTAGGCCGCAGGCGGGCCCTGGGCGGGTAACCACGGTGCTGCGCTCCCCGCGCCGCGTGCGAGAATGCCGTCATGTCGATTGCTCCAAGATCCGAACCGCTGGCGCCGCCGCCGGAGCCCCAGCCGGCCCGCCCGCATATCGCCGAGCGCCAGGAGGCGCGCCGCCGGCAGATCCTCGATACCGCTGCGCAGCTCTTCTACAGCAAGGGCTATCCCGGCATGACCATGAACGACCTGTGCCGCGCGCTGGGCGTGACCAAGCCGGCGGTCTACTACTACTTCACCGACAAGTACGAGATCTTCGACATCCTGTGCCGCGAGTCGGCGCAGACCTGCCTGCCCGTTATCCGCGAGACCGCCGACCCGCGGCAACCCGTCACGGAGCGCCTGCACGCCTGCCTGCTCGAGATGGCGCGGCGCTGCATCGCCTGCCACGTGCCGGCCACGCTGAGCTTTCGCGACCGTCAGTACCTGCGCCCGGACACCGTGGCCTGGCTCGACAGCATGGCGCGCGAGTTCTATCGCGACCTCTATGCGCTGCTGGAGGAAGGCAAGCGCGAGGGCGTGTTCGCCTTTGGCGACGCACGCGTGACCGCGCATGCGATCGGCAGCGTGGTCGGGTTCCTCTACACCTGGCACGAACCCCGGCGCACCGACCCCGAAAACCTGGCGCAGGAACTCGCGGCCAGCATGATGAAGCTGGTGCTGCCCAGCGACGGTTGAGTGCGTCGCCGGCGCCTAGGGGTTATCCCGCTGCCTATGTCCGACCGGTGGCGCATAATGCTCGCCATGGGCGGCCAGGGTTGGCGAAGGACCCCGAGGACTTCGTCTAAGTTGTTGTTTTAACCGGGGCGCACGTTTAGCATCTCGGAAAAATCGAACGACCATTCAGAAATTCAGGAGACGGTGCTATGGAAAGAATCTGGCTGAAACACTACCCGGCCGGCGTGCCTGCCGAGATCGATGCCAGCCAGTTCCGCTCGCTCGCTGCGCTGCTCGAGGCGTCTTTCCATAGCTATGCCGAGCGCAAGGCCTTTATCTGCATGGACAAGGCCATCACCTACGGTGAACTGGACCAGCTCTCCACCCACTTTGCCGCATGGCTGCAGTCGCGCGGGCTGCGTCCCGGCGCGCGCGTGGCGATCATGATGCCCAACGTGCTGCAATACCCGGTGGTGCTGGCCGCGGTGCTGCGCGCAGGCTTCGTGGTGGTCAACGTCAATCCGCTGTACACCCCGCGCGAGCTCGAGCACCAGCTCAAGGACAGCGGTGCCGAAGCCATCGTGATCCTGGAGAATTTTGCTTCCACCTTGCAGCAGGTGCTGGCGCGGACCCCGGTCAAGCATGTGGTGGTGGCCAGCATGGGCGACATGCTGGGCGGGCTGAAGGGCGCGATCGTCAATTTCGTCGTGCGTAACGTCAAGAAGATGGTGCCGGCATGGGAGCTGCCGCACTGCGTGCGCTTCAACGGCGTGCTGGCCGAAGGCCGCAAGCTGACGCTGCAACCAGCCGCCACCGGGCCCGACGACATCGCCTTCCTGCAGTACACCGGCGGCACCACGGGGGTGTCCAAGGGCGCGGTGCTGCTGCACCGTAACGTGGTCGCCAACGTGCTGCAGTCCGAGGCGTGGATGCAGCCGGCGCTGAACAAGGGCGGCCATATCGACCAGCCCATCACCATCACCGCGCTGCCGCTGTACCACATCTTCGCGCTGACGGTCTGCTGCCTGCTGGGCATGCGCAGCGGCGGCACCAGCGTGCTGATCCCGAACCCGCGCGACATCCCGGGCTTCATCAAGGAACTGCAGAAGTACAAGTTCAACATGTTCCCGGCGGTCAACACGCTGTACAACGCGCTGCTCAACCACCCGGAGATCGGCAAGATCGATTTCTCCGGCCTGCGCGTTGCCAACGGCGGCGGCATGGCGGTGCAGGAGGCGGTGGCCAAGCAATGGCTGGCCAAGACCGGCTGCCCCATCATCGAGGGCTACGGCTTGTCCGAGACCTCGCCATCGGCCACCTGCAACCCGACCGACACCGATGCGTTCTCGGGCACCATCGGCATGCCGCTGCCGTCGACCGAAGTCGTGATCCGCGACGACGACGGCAACGACGTGCCGCTGGGCCAGCCCGGCGAGATCTGCATCCGCGGCCCGCAGGTGATGGCCGGCTACTGGAACCGCCCGGACGAGACCGCCAAGGTCATGACCCCGGACGGCTTCTTCAAGACCGGCGATATCGGCGTGATGGACGAGCGCGGCTACACCAAGATCGTCGACCGCAAGAAGGACATGATCCTGGTGTCGGGCTTCAACGTGTATCCGAACGAAGTCGAAGGCGTGGTGGCAGAGTGCCCGGGCGTGCTGGAAGTGGCGGCCGTCGGCGTGCCCGACACGCACTCGGGCGAGGTGGTCAAGCTGTTCGTGGTGAAGAAGGACCCCGCGCTGACCGAGGCCGACGTGATCGCGTTCTGCAAGGAGCGCCTGACCGGCTACAAGCGGCCCAAGTACGTCGAGTTCCGCACCGAGCTGCCGAAGACCAACGTCGGCAAGATCCTGCGCCGCGAGCTGCGCGACAGCCGCCAGGCGGCCTGAACCGCGTCTCTGCAGATAACAACGGCCTCCCGCGCGGGAGGCCGTTGTGCATTCAGGCGGCGCGGTGCCGGCTCAGCACTCGTTCGATGGCGCCAGCAAGGGTTCCTGGCCGCTGTCGGGGTAGATCACGCGCACGCAGGCGCCGGGTTCCAGCCCCGGCGCCGCCGGTGCGTTGGCCAACACCATCGCGCCGTCCAGCGTGCGCACCTTGTACTGGACCAGGTCCACCTGCTGCACCGGCGCCGGCTTGCTGAACAGCCGGCTCAGGTCGAAGGCGAAGCCCACGCCTACGCCACCGCCGCCGTGGCCGCCGCTCGCGGCACCGACGCCGACGCTGGTGCCGCCGCCGTAGTACGGGGGCACCTGGGCCACGTCCAGGCGCGTCAGGAACACTCTTTCGGTGACGCGGCCGAGCTTGATGGTGGCGTTTACCGGGGTGACCTGCGGAGGTTGCGGCGTGCTGCTGCAGGCAGCCAGCATCAGCACACCACACAGGGCAAGGGAGGCAAGCGGTTTCATGGCGAGATCAGGCCGGATTTGAGCCGGCCAAGCAGTCGGAACAAGGCGCGCCGGTCGGTCTCGGCCAGGCCCGAGAACAATTGCCCGATCCAGTCCTCGTGCGCGCGCGCCATGCGCGAGAACGCGGCGCGCCCAGCCGGCGTCAGGCGGATCAGGTAGGCGCGCCGATCGGTGGGCAGGGCCTCGCGCGAGACCAGCCCTTCCTGCTGCAGCTGATCGGTGATGCCCGTGACGTTACCGCCGGTGACCATCATGCGGCGCGACAGCTCGCCCATCTTGAGGCCTTCGGGATGGCGGTCGAGCTGCGCCATCAGGTCGAAGCGGGGCAGGGTGCAGGCGAAGTCCTGGCGCAGCCGCGAGCGGATATCGGCTTCGATCAGGTTGGTGCAGGTCAGCAGCCGCAGCCACAGCCGCAGGGCCTCGTGCTCGGTGTGGTCGGCGCGGGTTTCGAGGTCGACCGGCGCGTTCTCGGCGCCGGTGGCGGGAGACAGGTTGGGCATCTTCAGTGCGGCAGGTGTGCTGCAGGTGTGCGGCAAGCGCCGCCGGGGGCCGCCCACGCTTGCGGGCGGCCGACATTTGATGCCTCAAGTATATGCGCGATGCGCGCCGAAGCCCTGCCGGCGGTCAAAGCGGCGTCAATCGACCTTGGCGCCGGAATCCTTGACCACCTTGGCCCACTTGGCGGTTTCCGCCCGGATGAAGGCGGCGAACTGCTCGGGCGTGTTGCCGACCGGCTCGGCACCCTGCGCCTGCAGCCGCTCGCGCACCGCCGGGGCGCCCAGCGCCTTGGCCACTACCTGCTGGATGCGGTGGATCACGTCCGGCGGCGTGCCGGCCGGCGCCAGCAAGCCGAACCAGGAGCTGGCCTCATACTGCGGCAGGCCGGCGGCCTGGGCGATGGTCGGCACGCCCGGCAGCGCCGGCGACGGCCTGGCGCTGGTCACGGCCAGCGCCTTGAGCTTGCCGCTCTTGATCAGCGCCATCGACGACGGCAAGTTGTCGAACATCACCTGCATGGTGCCGCCCGCCAGGTCGGTCAGCGCGGGACCGCTGCCCTTGTACGGGAAGTGCACCATGAAGGTCCGGGTTTGCGTCTTGAACAGCTCGCCGGCGAGGTGGATCGAGGTGCCGTTGCCGCTCGAGGCCATGTTGATCTTGCCGGGATTGGCGCGCGCATAGGCGATCAGGTCCTTGACGCTGTCGATCTTGTTCTGCTGCGCAAACGCCGGATTGAGCACCAGCACATTGGGCACCGCCGCCACCTCGGTGATCGGCGCGAAGTCCTTGATCGGGTCGAACGGCAGCTTGCCGTACAGCGACTGGTTGATGCCATGGGTGCCGACCGTGCCCATCAGCAGCGTGTAGCCGTCGGGCGCGGCCTTGGCGACGATGTCGGCGCCGATATTGCCGCCGGCGCCGGGCTTGTTGTCGACCACCACGTTCCAGCCGGGCAGCTTGGCCAGCTCGGCCGCGACCGCACGCGCCAGGATGTCAGTGGTGCCGCCAGCGGCGAAGGGCACCACCAGGCGGATCGGCCTGGCCGGATAAGGGTCGGCGGCTAGCGCCGGCCAGGCGGCAAGTGCGCCGAGGCTGGCGGACAGCAGCAGCGCAACGACGCGCCGGCGATTGGGTTGCATGCTTGGTCTCCTGTTGTGGCCCGCTGGATAGCCCACGGTGCGTATCGTCAGTGCATTCTAGTCGGCACCCGCGGCGACGCCGATGAGGTGATGCCCTATGGCGTGCGCACGCGTGCCGGCCATGAAAAAAGGCACCCGAAGGTGCCTTGCTGGATCGGCCTGTAGAAGCCGGATCAGGCGGATCAGAACTTGTGGCGGATGCCCAGCGCGACGCCGACCATGTTGTCCTTGCCGGTGCCAAGGAAGTAGCCGTTGGCGAAGCTGATGGCCGAGGTGTCGAAGTTGACGCCGGCGTTCTTCGCGTAGGCGGTGGTCAGGTACACGTCGGTGCGCTTGGACAGGTTGTAGTCGGCGACGAACGAGATCTGCCAGGGGTTCTTGATGTTGTTGGTGGTGCCGGTAGCGGCCAGGTTCAGGTTCTTGACGTCGTCGTAGAAGTAGGCGAGCGTCAGGCCCAGCGCCGGGGTGACCTGGTAGTTGGCACCCACCCAGTAGTAGTTGTCCTTCAGGATGGTGTTGTCGTTGGGGGCCTTGTTCATGCCCCAGCGGTAGCCGGCCATCAGCTTGGCCGGGCCGAAGGCGTAGCTCGCCGCAACGGCTGCCTTCTTGAAGTCGCCGGTGCCGCCGGCGGCGTTCAGGGTCGGGTTGTACTGGTCGTAGGCCGCCGAAACGCCGAACGGGCCTGCCGCCCACGACACGCCGGCACCGTAGCCGGTGTCGCGGCGGAACTGGCCCGGCACCTCGCCGCCGCCGGCCACGCCGTTGCCGAACGACCAGTGGGCGATCGCCGTCACCGGACCGAACTTGCCGGTGTACTTGGCGGTATTATCCGAGCGGAAGTTCAGGCCCAGCTGCGCCACCACCGGCTCATACTGGGTGGCATAGCCGGTCGGCGAGAAGTTGGCCATCATGTCGAACAGCGTGGTGTACTGGCGACCGAAGGTGAAGCGGCCCACGCGATCGCTTTCCAGGCCGACGTAAGCCTGACGACCGAACAGCCGGCCGCCTTGCTGGGACCGGCCGTCATCGAGACCGAAACCGCTTTCGAGCACGAACAGCGCCTTCAGGCCGCTGCCCAGGTCTTCCACACCGCGCAGACCCCAACGCGAACCGGACAGGCCGCCCGAGGTCAGCCGGAAGACGTTTTCAGCCGGGCCGACTGCCAGGCCGTTGGCGGCCGACGGCGTGACGCTGGACATGTGGCTCACGTATTCGATGTTGGCATCGACCACCCCGTACAGGGTCACGCTCGATTGGGCCTGCGCCGCCCCAGCAAATGCGCCAAGCGCTGCCAGCGCCAGAAGCGATTTCTTCATGCTCGTTGATCTCCACTGTAAGAATTATTGGTGTCGGCCCGGGAGAACCTCCTGATGGTCTCCATCTCCCGTGCGTCAAACTTCCTTGGAAGTTGCGAAGTACTCTAACAAACAACTTTTCGTTCACCATTGGGGCCCAACCCCTTGTCTTGTTTTAACAACTCAGGGTTTCTGAGTAGCCGGGCGTATCAACGCCAGGCGGCATGCGGGCTGGCGGCGATTAGAGGCAAGCTACAATACGGGTAATCCCGATGGCGCCCCGGCGTGCCGCGCCGCAGCGCGCACCCCACCATGGCAGGGCTTGCCCGGGCACCGATTCCAACCGCCTCTGCGACATGGACACCCTGATCAAAGAATTCGACGTGGCCCTGCGCGCCATTGCCGGCGCCACGCGCTCGGCGCGCGCGAACCCGGCTGACCGGCTGGCGCCGGACACCGAACAGATGAGCGCCGACGAGCGCCGCCATGTGGCCGGCCTGATGCGCATCAACCATGTCGGCGAGGTCTGCGCCCAGGCCCTGTACCAGGCGCAGAAGCTGACCGCGCGCAACGGCGCGGTGCGCGCGCAGATGGACGCCGCCGCGCGCGAAGAAGAAGACCACCTGGCCTGGTGCGCCGAGCGCCTGCGCGAGCTGGGCTCGCGTCCGAGCCTGCTCAATCCGCTGTGGTACGCAGGCGCCTTCGCCATCGGCTGGATCGCAGGCCGCGCCGGCGATCGCGTCAGCCTGGGCTTCGTTGCCGAGACCGAGCGCCAGGTGGAGCATCACCTCGGCGGACACCTGGACCGCCTGCCCGAGTCCGACGGGCGCTCGCGCGCCATCCTCGAGCAGATGCGTGACGACGAAATCCGCCATGGCGACGCCGCGCGCGAGGCCGGCGGCATGCCCCTGCCCGCGCCGGTGCGGGCGCTGATGCGCGGTGCCTCGCGCGTGATGACCACCGCCGCCTACCGCATCTGAGATTGGTCGCCCGGGATCGGGCTTCTGCCGCCCAGCCCTGAATTCAGCGGAGCTGGCGGGCAATTGTTGTATCCTCTGGGCGCGCGCCGCGACAGGTCTTTCCGGCGCGCCCGGCAGTTCCTCCGCAAGTGGTTCTCAGGTGGTTTCTCTGCTTTCCTCCCTAAGATCTTCATTTCATTAAGGATTCACTTTGCCGGTGCGTGAGGTGTGCGCGCTAAGTCATTGTTCTGATTAAAAAAATCTCGTTTGCTGCCCCGCCTGCAGCCTTGACCGCCCATATCGCTTCCTCTAAAGTGGGAAATAGTGTGAGGAAGTGTATTTTTGTGTGAAATTGGGCCCCGGCCATGGGATGATTCTCACCATCGTCGGAACGGAAGGATTCACGCGCAGGCCGGCCGGCGAACCGTTCGCAGGGCCGGCGTGGACCGGGAGCAAGCTTGTTTCAGGGAGCATCGGCGCTGTCGCTGGATGCCAAGGGGCGGATGTCGATTCCGTCGCGGCATCGCGAAGCGCTGCAACAGCAGGCCGAGGGCCGGGTGACGCTGACCAAGCACCCGGATGGCTGCCTGCTGCTGTTTCCCCGGCCCGAGTGGGAAAACTTCCGCACGCGCATTGCAGCGCTGCCGATGGATGCGCACTGGTGGAAGCGCATCTTCCTGGGCAACGCCGCCGACGTGGAAATGGACGGCGCAGGCCGGGTGCTGATCGCACCGGAGCTGCGCAGTGCCGCCATGCTCGACAAGGAAGTCATGCTGCTCGGCATGGGCAGCCATTTCGAAGTGTGGGATGCCGCAACGTACGCCGCCAAGGAACAGCAGGCGATGGCGCAGGGCATGCCAGAAGCATTGAAGAATTTCTCTTTCTGATGAGGTCATGAGACCTACCGGAACCCCGGCAACCCCCGCCTTGCAGCATCGCACCGTGCTGCTGGACGAGGCCGTCGACGCGCTGGTCTGGCGGCCCGACGGGGTGTATGTCGACGGCACCTTCGGCCGGGGAGGGCACAGCCGGGCGGTACTGGCCCGGCTGGGGCCAGACGGGGCCCTGGTTGCGTTCGACAAGGACCCAGCAGCAATCGCAGAAGCGGGCACCATCAAGGATGCCCGCTTCTCCATTGAGCACGCGAGCTTTGCGGCCATGGCGGAACGCCTGGCGGGGCGCGGCCATGTCGCCGGCGTGCTGCTCGATCTGGGGATCAGCTCGCCCCAGATCGATGAGGCGGCGAGGGGGTTTTCCTTTCGTTTCGAGGGCCCGCTGGACATGCGCATGGACACCACGCGCGGCATCACTGCCGCCCAGTGGCTGGCGCAGGCGGATGAGCAGGACATTGCCAGGGTGATACGAGACTATGGGGAAGAACGGTTTGCTGTACAGATTGCAAAGGCGATTGTTGCTCGCCGGAGCCAATCCGGCGATGGCGGACCCATCGCCACTACTGCCGACCTTGCCGCGCTCGTGGCGAAAGCCGTCAAAACACGCGAGAAGGGTCAGGACCCTGCGACCCGCACCTTTCAGGCTCTACGGATTCACGTCAATCAAGAGCTTGAGGACCTCGAAAGAGGGCTGAAGGCGGCTTATGACCTGCTGCAGGTAGGGGGACGCCTGGTGGTGATCAGCTTCCATTCGCTGGAGGACCGCATCGTCAAGCGGTTCATGGCGGCGCACGCCCGTCCCCAGCAGGATGCCGATCCGGCGCTGCGCCGCGCGCCGCTGCGCGCGGCCGACCTGCCGCAACCGACGCTGCGCCTGCTCGGCCGCTACAAGCCGGGCGCCGAAGAGGTGGCCGCCAACCCGCGCGCGCGCTCGGCGGTGATGCGCGTGGCCGAGAAGCTGGCGCCTGCCGTGCCAGCCGCTGGCGGAGGTGCGCGCGCATGAACCGCCTGACCTTCTTCCTGCTGGCCGCGCTGATCCTGTGCGCGCTGTCGCTGGTGAGCGCGCAGCACCAGGCGCGCACGCTGTTCGTCGCGCTCGAGCGGGCCCAGGCGGAAGAGCGGCAGCTCGATATCGACTGGTCGCGCCTGCAGTACCAGCAGAGCGCGCTGGGCAAGAGCGCGCGCATTGCCGATGCCGCGCGCGCGCAGCTGAAGATGGCGCCGGTCAACCCCGGCAAGACCCAGTACCTGTCCGGCATCGTGCTGCCGCCGGCACCATCCGCGCCGGCCAGCGCAGCGGAGGCGCGCTGATGAGCATGGCCCGCCCCAACCCGCCCCGCCGTGACCGCAACGGCACCGCGTCGCGCCCGCGCAGCGGCCAGTTCGCCGCCAGCCCGGTGCTGGGCCTGCGCTTGCCGATGTGGCGCTCCAAGCTGGTGGTGTTCCTGATGTTCGCCGCGTTCGTCGCGCTGGCCGTGCGCGCGGCGTGGATCCAGGGACCCGGCAACCAGTTCTACGAGGCCGAGGGCAAGAAGCGCTTCCAGCGCACGCTCGAATTGCCGGCCACGCGCGGCAAGATCCTCGACCGCAACGGCCTGGTGCTGGCTACCAGCCTGCCGGTCAAGGCGATCTGGGCGGTGCCCGAGGACGTGCCCAACCAGGTCGAGGCCGCCAAGATCCGCCAGTTGGCCAAACTGCTTGGCATGTCCGAGAAGGATCTGGGCAAGAAGCTGTCCGAGGACAAGGGCTTTGTCTACCTGAAGCGCCAGGTGCTGCCCGACGTCGCCGACAAGATCGCCGCGCTGAAGATCGACGGCATCCACCAGACCCGCGAATACAAGCGCTTCTACCCGGAAGGGGAGGCGATGGCGCATATCGTCGGCTTCACCAACGTCGAGGACCGCGGCCAGGAAGGGGTCGAGCTGGCTCGCGAGAGCGGCCTGGCCGGCCGCGCCGGCGCGCGCCGGGTGATCAAGGACCGGCTCGGCCGCGTGGTCGAGGACGTCGGCGTGCTCAAGACCCCGCGCGACGGCGAGGACATCCAGCTGTCGATCGACGCCAAGATCCAGTACCTGGCCTACAACGAGCTCAAGGCCGTGGTTGAGAAGCACAAGGCCAAGGCCGCCAGCGCGGTGGTGCTCGACGCCCAGACCGGCGAGGTGCTGGCGCTGGCCAACTGGCCCACCTACAACCCCAACGACCGCACCCGGTTGTCGGGCGAGCAGCTGCGCAACCGCGTGCTGACCGACACCTTCGAGCCCGGCTCGATGATGAAGCCGATCACGGTGGGGCTGGCGCTGCAGCTCAAGCGCGTGTCGCCGTCGACGGTGATCGCCACAACGGGCAAGTACAGCTTCGAAGGCGCCACCATCACCGATACCCACAACTATGGCGCGCTCACTGTCACCGGCGTGATCCAGAAGTCGTCCAACATCGGCACGACCAAGATCGCGATGATGATGAAGCCGCAGGAAATGTGGGACATGTACACCAGCATCGGCCTGGGGCAGGCGCCCAAGATCGGCTTTCCCGGCGCGGTCGCCGGGCGCGTGCGCCCGTACAAGAGCTGGCGCCCGATCGAGCAGGCCACCATGTCGTACGGCTACGGCCTGTCGGTGTCGCTGTTCCAGATGGCGCATGCCTACACCATCTTCGCGCATGACGGCGAGCTGATCCCGGTGACGATGTTCCGCGCCAGCGGCCCCGCCACCGGCGAGCGCATCCTGTCGCCGCAGGTGGCGCGCGACGTGCGCGCGATGCTGGAAACCGTGACCGCGCCCGGCGGCACCGCGCCCGAGGCGCAGGTGATGGGCTACCGCGTCGGCGGCAAGACCGGCACCGCCTACAAGCATGAAGGGCGCGGCTACAACCGCAGCAAGTACCGCGCCTCGTTTATCGGCCTGGCGCCGATGTCGAATCCGCGCATCATTGTCGCCGTCAGCGTGGACGAGCCCACTGCCGGCAGCCACTACGGCGGCCTGGTCGCCGGCCCGGCGTTCGCCGCCATCACCGGCGGCACGCTGCGCGCGCTGAACGTCCAGCCCGATTCGCCGATCCGCCAGCTGGTGGTCAGCGACAAGGTGCAGGAAAGCGAACCGTGGAGCTCGACCCAATGAGATCGACCCGATGACGGCCAAGCCCCTGCTCCCCCTCGAGGTCACCGCCCAGGCCAGCAACGCGCTGGCCTGGCTGCGTACCAACGTGGCCGCCGCGGCGCAGCTGAGCGGCGATACCCGGCGCCTGGCGCGCGGCGATGTGTTCTTCGCCTACGTGCTGGGCAACGACCGCCTCGCTACCGACGGCCGGCCGTATATCGCGCAGGCGATCGCCGCCGGCGCGGGCGCGGTGGTCTATGAGGCCGACGGCTTCGACTGGCCCTTCGGCGACGTCGTGCCGCACCTGGCCGTGAGCCGCCTGCACCAGCTGGCCGGCCCGATCGCCGCCGGCTGGCACGGCAACCCGGCGCGCGGCCTGGCGGTGACCGGCATCACCGGCACCAACGGCAAGACCTCGTGCAGCCAGTGGCTGGCGCGCGTGCTGCAGGCCGCCGGCACGCCTTGCGCGGCCATCGGCACGCTCGGCACCGGCTTCCCGGACGCGCTGCAAGCCACCGGCTTCACCACGCCCGACGCGGTGCAGCTGCAGGCCAGCCTGGCCACGCTGCACGACGCCGGCGCGCGCGCCGTGGCGATGGAGGTGTCGTCGCACGGCCTCGAGCAGGAGCGCGTAGCGGGCACGCATTTCTCGGTGGCGGTGCTGACCAACCTGACCCAGGACCACCTCGACT
>JABFVP010000128.1 GCA_013362725.1 Cupriavidus sp. | reverse complement strand
CCATGACAGGAAGGCCGCGACGCTGTCTTCCGGCAGGGGAGCGCGGGCGGGGGGCGTAGCCGCCGCCGCGTCCGGCGGCGTCGCCGACGCCATATCGGCCCCGGTCTGCGCCGGCCAGCGCGCCGCGCAGAGGTCCCCGTTATCGTGCAACCACCGGAATAACGCGGCCAGCACGCGCAGACTGTGGCGCTGGCTGGCCGGACTCAGCGGGCCAGTCAGCGGACGCCACGCGGCCTGGTGCCGCGGCGCGCGCGGCCCGCACCAGCGGCTCGCGGGTTCGGGGCTGGCGAGGAACCCCAGGTAGGCCTGGCGGTCGTCCAGGTCCAGCCGCGACAGCCCCTTGCCGCGCTCCAGCGCCGCCCACAGCAACAGCCGCTCCGCCTCCTTGCGATATGCTGCAAAGGTGCTGCCCTGGCCGTCGGTGGTATCGCGCAGCCAAGCCTTGACCACCGTTACGCCGTGGCTGTACGGACAGGCATCATCGGAGCCGGCCGCTGCGGCCGGCGCCTCGTTCAGCCACTCGAGCGGCAGCGGCTGGCGTAGCGCCGGGCCCAGTGCCGCGGCTTGCATCGGCGCGCGGTTGCCGACGTGCGCGTGCAGCAGCGGCGCGCCATCCGCGCCCTTGAAGGCCGTGCGATGCTCGCCGAGCCAGCGGTTGATGGCGGTGCCGGCGAGGGCGCCAATGCGCGGCACGGCTCGCCACCAGGCAGTACCGCGCCGGTTGGTCAGATCAAAAAGAGCTTTAAGGGTCACAATATCGGCATTGCGCAGACGCCGCGCCAGGGCTGGTGCGAACCACAGTTCCACACTGTGCTGGGCCTGCGGAGCCGCCGTGCCCAGTCTTTCCAGTTCGCCGAGCGCATCCACCCGGCGATCCATGCCGCGGTTCGAGCGCCCGGGGCCTGCCAGCAGCAGTTCGGCCAGATCCGCGCGCCCGTGCAGATGCGCGAGCTGGACCATGCGATCGCGCAAGCCCAGCAGGATGCGCAGCGCCGACTCGCCGCCGGCGTCATCGTCATCTGTGTCGTCGGCGAGATAGCGGGGCACCACCATCGCGGCCGGCATGCCCTGGACATAGGCACGCACGGCGGCGAATTCGCTTCGGGTCAGACTGACAGAGGGCGCGGCAGGAATCATCGGCAGCTTGCGCAGTATCGCTAACTTATTGATTTATAAGGCACGCCGGCAGAGGCAGAAATCGTCCGGCGCCAAATGCATAGCAAAACACAATGCCGATAATTCTATGCGCGATGGCGCAGGATGCACAGGCCCGCCCGCAAGGTTTCCTCCATATGCTGCAATCAGCCGGCATCGGACCGGGCGGGCGAAGGCGCAAAGCGCAGGTTGGGGATTACCCGCCGCAGCGCACCATCACCTTGCATTCGCCGGGCGCGTTTCATATGCTGCAGCTCAGGAGTTATAAATACTTAGATCAGACTTCAGCCGAATCTAAGGCTCTTGCAACAGAAGCGTTTCACACGCACACCGGGGCGGTCCGGTATCTCCAGGGAAAGGGCGACCTGCAGCCAGACGGGAAGGCTGTGCGGCGTCCCCGGAGCACTGGCGGATCGTAGGGAGGTGCAACCGCAGGATAGCGGGGCACGTCCGACAAGCAAGCACGGATTTTCGCGGGGTCCGCGCTTGCCGCAATAATAAGAGAGCGGCCATGGCCACCATCCTCTTGATCGAGCCTCATCCCCTCCTGCGCCTGGGCCTGCGCCACCTGCTGGCCCAAGCACACCTCGACGGCGACCTGCTGGACATCGATCCGCTGGCGCCCATCGATTCCGACCTTTGGCTCAACGATGCCGACCTGATGGTCTACGGACTGCCGGCCGACCAGGCCAGCGGCTGGTCTCTGCTGGAGCAGTTGTGCCAGCTGCTGCGGCCCCAGCGCGTGCTGGTCCTCAGCGAGCAGGCGTTGTCGGCACTGCCCGGGGCCGGACTGCCGGAGGCGGTGCGCGGTTGCGTGCCCACGCATTGCAGCGCCGTCGCGCTGGATGCGGCGGTGGGGCTGGT
>JABFVP010000438.1 GCA_013362725.1 Cupriavidus sp. | reverse complement strand
GCCATCGGCACGCTCGACCGCAACCTGATCACCGCCGCCAGCGCCGGCGACCAGGCCCTGGTGTCGCGCCTGCTGGCCGCCGGGGCCTCGGCCCGTGCCGCCGACGAGCAGGGCCGCAGCGCGCTGCTGGCGGCCGTGCAAAATCGCCGCACGGAGGTCGCACGCACGCTGCTGCTGGCCGGCGCCGACGTCAACCTGAAGGATGCCGATGCCAACAGCCCGTTCCTGCTGGCCGCCGCCACCGGCCAGGCCGACATGGTGCGGCTGGCGCTGGCGCACGGCGCCGACCTCGCCAGCACCGACCGCTACCATGGCACCGCGCTGATCGCGGCCAGCCAGCAGGGCCATGTGGAAGTGGTGAAGCTGCTGCTCAAGGCCGGCATCGCCGTCGACCACGTCAACGACCTGGGCTGGACTGCGCTGCTGGAGGCGGTGATCCTGGGGGACGGCAGCGCACGCTACGAGGATACGGTGCAGCTGCTGCTGGATGCGGGCGCCGATGCCAACCTCGCCGACCGCGAAGGCGTGACGCCGACGCGCCATGCGCGCCAGCGCGGCTACAAGACCATGGTGAAGATGCTGATGCGGGTGCGCGGCCATTAAGGCCCTGACTCTGCCACCACGCATGCCGAGTGTGTGCTCCCTCGCCCGCGTGCGGGAGAGGGTCGGGGTGAGGGCCATGGCTTGCCGGAGCTGCCATGCTGGAAAAAACCGAGGGCCTTGCTTGAGGTGGCTCCTAGCTGGACCACCCCTCACCCCGGCCCTCTCCCCATGAGAGGAGAGGGAGTACCCCTCTTCGCGCCTTCGTCTTAGGCGCCGGCGCGTGCGTTCTCGCTTTCCTGCAACTGCCGCCACATCACCTTGCCGGTACCAGACTTGGGCAGCGCGTCGACGAATTCCACCACGCGCGGGTACTTGTAGGCGGCCATGTTGTCCTTGGCCCAGTCGATGATCTGCTCAGGCGTGGTCTTGCCCCTGGCATGGGCGCGCAGCACCACTACCGCCTTGACGGTCTCGCCGCGGTAGGGGTCGCGGGTGCCGATGATGCAGGCCTCCTGCACGTCCGGGTGCTTGTACAGCAGGTTCTCGACCTCGGCCGGCCATACCTTGAAGCCCGACGCATTGATCATGCGCTTGAGCCGGTCGGTGATGAAGTAATAGCCCTCCTCGTCCATGCGGCCCAGGTCGCCGGTGCGGAAGAAGGTCTTGCCCTCGAACTCGATAAAGGCCTCGCGCGTGGCCTCCTCCTTGCCCCAGTAGCCCTTGAACACCTGCGGGCCGCTGACGATGATCTCGCCGATCTCGTTGGGCGGCAGCTCCTTGAGCGTGACCGGGTCGATCACGCGCGCGTCGGTGTTGAAGGTCGGCACACCCAGGCACTGCAGCTTGGGCCGGTCCGACGGGTTGCTGTGGGTCGGCGCCATGGTCTCGGACAGGCCGTAGCCTTCCAGGTAGTTGAGCCCGAACTGCTCGCGCAGGCGCTCGGCCACCGCCTGCGGCATGGCGGCGCCGCCGCCGCCGATATAGCGCAGGCTCGACAGGTCGAACTCGGCCAGGTTGGGGCTGGCCAGGAAGTCGATCACCATGGTCGGGATATTGGTCCAGTGCGTGACCTGGTAGCGCGAGATCAGGCGCCCTGCCACTTCGCGGTCCCAGCGCGGCAGCATCACCACGGTGGCGCCGCTGTAGATCGGGCCGTTCATGCCGTACTGCATGCCGGTGACGTGGAACAGCGGCAGCACCGACAGCACCACCGATTCCGCGCCCGAGCCCGACCAGGTCGCGCCGCCGACGATGTTGTGCATCACCGAGCGATGGGTGTGGATGCAGCCCTTGGGGAAGCCGGTGGTGCCCGAGGTGTACGGCATCACCGCCATGTCGTCCGGGCCGGCGGTATGCGGCCCGGGCTGCAGCCCCGCGCCAAGCGCGTCGGCCCACGCGGTCGCGCCGGCGGGCAACGGATGCGGCGTGGTCAGCCAGGCCGGCGGGGCGTCTTCCGGATGTTCGTGGGCTGGCGGCAGCGCGTCGGCGTATTGGGTCACCAGCAGGTGTTGCAGGCGTTGCGCCGGTTCCAGCTCGGCCTGGGCCTGCTCGACGCCGGCGGCAAGGTCCGCGGTGAAGATCGCCACGCGCGCCTGGGCGTCGGTGACGTAGTGCTTGAATTCCTCGGCGCGGTTCATCGGATTGACCGGCACCACCACCGCATCGGCGCGCAGGATGGCGTAATAGCTGACGATGAACTGCGGGCAGTTCTGCATATACAGCAGCACCCGGTCGCCCTTCTTCACGCCTGCCTTCTGCTGCAGCCAGCCGGCCAGCGCGGTGGCCTGCTCTTGCAGCTCGCGGAAGCTGATGGCGTTGCCGAAATAGCGGATCGCGGCCTTGTCGGCATAGCGCAGCGCCGAGACCTCCAGGTTGGCCCACAGCGACGTTTCCGGCAGCACGATGGCGGTAGGCAGGCGCTTTGGCCAGAACTGGAAATGCGGGCGGGCGGGGGTCGGCATGAAGGTCTCCTGTGCGGTCTCGCGGACCGGGTCTGTCGTATGGTCAAGGACTATAACCGAACGATCGTTCTATTTTCAACCGGTGACTTCCCGAACCGCGACGTTGCATTCGGCGCCTTCGCCCTCACAATGGGGATATCGACTCCCAATTTTTCTCCCGTCCAGGATTCCCTCATGAGCGACGTCACCCTGCAGAATTTCGAAACCGAAGTGATCGACGCCTCGCGCCAGGCGCCTGTGCTGGTCGATTTCTGGGCGCCGTGGTGCGGTCCCTGCCGCACGTTGGGGCCGATGCTGGAACGCCTCGAAGCCGAGGCCGAGGGCCAGTGGAAGCTGGTCAAGGTCAATGTCGACGAGAACCAGGAGCTGGCCGCGCACTTCGGTGTGCGCAGCATCCCGCATGTGGTGGCGATTGCCGACGGCCAGGCGGTGGACCAGTTCGTCGGCGTGCTGCCGGAGTCAGGGCTGCGCGAGTTCCTGGGCCGGCTGGCGCCCGCCCAGGCCGGGTCGCCGCTGGCCGAGGCGCAGGAACTGGCTGCCGCGGGCAACCGCGACGGCGCCGAAATCCTGTTCGCCGATGCGATCGCGGCGGATCCGGAATCCGATGCCGCGCGCTTGGCCTATATCGGTTTCCTGCTGGACGGCAACGCTATCGACCGTGCCCGGAACGAATTCGCGGCGCTGTCGCCGCGCGCGGAACAGGAAGATGGCTACGGCGCGCTGCGCACCCGCATCGAGGCGATGGAGAACGCCGCCGGCCTGCCCGATGCGGCCACACTGGCCGGCCGCATCGACGCCGATCCGCGTGACCTTGCAGCGCGCATGGACCTGGCGCGGCTGATGATCGCGCAGCAGCAATACGAGCCGGCGCTGGAACAGCTGCTGGCGATCGTGCGCGCGGATCGCGGCTTCGAGGACGACATCGGCCGCCGCACCATGCTGTCGGTCTTCGAGATGCTGGCCGACCGGCCCGAGGTGGTGTCGCGCTGGCGCCGCCAGCTGAGCACCTCGCTGAACTAACGGTGAGGCAGGCCCGGCGCGGTAAACTGGCGGATTCCTGGTCCCGCCACATCCCCGATTCCCCCGCTGCCATGACCGCGCCCCGCCTGATCGACTTCAACACCGAACCCGCCCCCAGCCATGACCGTCCGCGCCCCGACCGGCTGGTGTCGGGCAATCCGGACCGCACCACCTGGACGCACTACAGCGCGCAGCATGGCGATTTCGATTGCGGTATCTGGGCGTGCGAGCCGGGCGCCTGGCGCATCGCCTTCCCGGCCGGCAAGGAAGAGTTCTTCCACGTCATCAGCGGCCGCATCCGCATCACCGACGACAGCGGCCATGCCAGCGAATTCGGCCCCGGCGATGCCTGCGTGATCCCCGGCGGCTTTACCGGCGTGTTTCAGGTGCTGGACCCGGTGCGCAAATACTTCGTGGTGATCGACCGCGACGCGGCGCGCCAGGCCTGAGCGCCACATCCGCGGCAATCACGCCGCCGTGGCGGGACCTTCGATCAGCGTGAAGCCGTTTTCGCGCATATGCTCGACCATCATCGCGTCCATCGACTTGACGTGATGGTCGAACCAGCCTGACAGCTCGGCCACCAGCCGGCGGCCAAGCTGGAACTCGGCATCGCTGTGCACCTTGTCGCGCACCGCGACGGCCACCGCCAGCACCTGCTGGTGCTCGCCTGCGTGGCAATGGCGCGGGCCGAAGCCCATGGCTTCCATCCACTGCTCTTCCTGGGCGAAATGATGGCGGGTGTGGTCGATCCATGCGTCCATCGCCGCCAGGAAGGCGTCGTCGCCGGCGCTGGCAACGGCCGCCAGCAGCTGCACGAACTCGGCGTGGGTGGCGTCGGTGACCGGTTCGCCCAGGTGCAGGTGGTCCGGCAGGCCGGCGGAGGAAAGCTGGTCTTTGGCGTCCATGGAAAGCGGCGGCAAGCGTGGAGGAAAACGGCAAGGATACCGAATCGGCGCGACCCGGGCCTGATCTGGCGCAAGCGAGGGGGTATGCTGTGGGCAGTGCGGCCGGTCCGTCACCCCTACCGTCTTTCGCTCATGCCCCGACTGATTTTCTTCTGCGGCCATGCCGGCACCGGCAAGACCACCCTGGCCCACCGCCTGATCGGCCCGCTGATGCAGGCCACCGGCGAGCCGTTCTGCCTGCTCGACAAGGACACGCTGTACGGCCGCTACAGCGCCGCGGCCATGGCCGCCATCACCGGCGACCCCAACGACCGCGACAGCCCGGCCTATCTGGACCACCTGCGCGATCCCGAATACCAGGGACTGCTCGACACCGCGCGCGAGAACCTGGCGCTGGGCATCAGCGCGATCGTGATCGGCCCGCTGTCGCGCGAGGTCCGCGCCCACCTGCTGAACGACCCGGACTGGCTGCACGTACCGGCCGGCACCACGGTGCGCACGGTCTGGGTCCACCTGCCCGAGGACGAGGCCCACGCGCGCATCGTCCGGCGCGGCAATCCCAACGATGCCTACAAGCTGACGCACTGGGACGCGTACCGGACCCGGCGCTTCATGCCGGCGCCCGCCGACTATCCGGAACTGATCTTCTTCGACAACCAGGCACCGGGGCAGGCCGACATCGACGCGCTGCTGCGCGCGCTGTGCGCCTGACCGGCGCGGCGGAACAAGGGCTCAGCTGCGCGCGATCGCGCCGATCACCGCCGACGCCGCGACAAAGCCGAACACCGCTGTCACCGCCACCGACGAGCCGAAGCCCGCGCACGCCAGCCCTTGCGGCCCGCGCGCGCCCGGCTGGCCGGACGGCGCTTCCAGCGGCGGTGCCTCGTCGATCTCGCAGGCCTGCTGCTCGGGCTCGGGGTATTGCAGCGGCTCGTCCGAATAGACCGCGGCGATGCCGAACTTCTTTTTCGGGTCGCGGGTAAAGCCCCACTGCTTGCGCAGTCCGGCGCGCACCTTGGACAGCAGCGGGTCCTGGATCGTGCGCGCGAGGTCGTCGATGCGCACGCGCGTGGGGTCGAGCTGGCCGCCGGCGCCGCCGCAGGTGATCACCGGCACGCCCTGGCGCCTGGCCCAGCCCAGCATGGCGGTCTTCACGCGCACCGCGTCGATGGCGTCGATCACGTAGTCATGGCCGGTGCCGAGCAGGTCCGGCACGTTGTCGGCAGTGACAAAGTCGTCGACCCGCGTCACGCGGCAACGCGGGTTGATGGCGACGATGCGCTCGGCCATGGCCTCGACCTTGGCACGCCCGTAGGCGTCGCCCAGCGCATGGATCTGGCGGTTGGTGTTGGACAGCGCGATATGGTCCAGGTCGATCAGCGTGATGCGGCCCACCGCGTTGCGCGCCAGCGCCTCGGCCGCCCAGCTGCCGACCCCGCCGATGCCGACCACGCACACGTTGGCCGCCTCCAGCCGGGCCAGCCCGGCGGCGCCGTACAACCGCGCCACGCCGCCGAAGCGGCGATGGTAGTCGTCGTCGGCCGGGGTTTCGTGGGTCAGCGGCTCGGGCAGGCCAGCCAGCTCGTGTGCGGCATCGTTCATACGCGAATGAGCGGATCGGGTAAAGCGTGGCCATGCCACGCACGGCAATGCCAGGGCAAAAATCCGGCATTTTCCGGCGGCGATGTCAGCCAGTGCCCGACAAGGACGGGAAGCGCGCAACTATACAATAGACCTGCAGTGTTCCGTTCGCCGCGCTGCCCAGCGCGGGTCACGCGGGCCTGCCCTCGCCAGCCAGGAGCCCGCCTCATGCCCGTGCCCCGCAAGGTCGTTCTGTGGAGTGTCCTGACACCGGTCGCGCTGGTCGCGCTGCTGGTGGTCGTGATCCTGACCTTCGACTGGAACCGTATCAAGCCCTGGCTGAACGACCGCGTTTCCGAAGCCATCGGCCGCCCCTTTGCCATCAATGGCGACCTGACCGTGACCTGGCGCCGCGGCGAGGGCGAGCAAGGCTGGCGCAGGCTGGTGCCGTGGCCGCGGCTGTCGGCGCGCGATATCACCGTCGCCAACCCGGACTGGGCCGCGCAGCCCCATATGGCGACCGTGCGCGAGCTGATCTTCGTGCTGCGTCCGCTGCCGCTGCTGTCCAATGAGATCGCGGTGCCGACCATCGTCATCGACAGCCCCGCGGTATGGCTGGAACGCCTGGCCGACAGCCGTAACAACTGGACCTTCGACACCGGCCCGAAAAAGGGCACCTCGAAATGGCACTTGGATGTGGGCGAGGTGGTGCTGGCGCGCGGCAACCTGGCGCTGACCGACCAGCTCAAGAAGATCTCGCTGCAGGCCGAACTTGACACCATCGGCAACGCGCCGCTCTATGACAAGGCGCGCGACGGCGCGCTGGTCGAGCCACAGGCCTCGGCCGTGCCACCCGGACCGCCGGGCAGCGCCGCCCAGGCGTCGGTGCCGCGGGCTGGCGACCCGGCCTCTGCGGCGCCAGCCAAGGGCGGCGACGGCCGCTATGGCGTGCGCTGGAAAGCGACCGGGCACTACAACGAGGCCACCATCAACGCCAGCGGCAAGGCCGGCACGGTGTTGAGCCTGCGCAATACCGACGTGCCGTTCCCGATCCAGGCGGATGTGCGCGTAGGCACCACGCGCGCGCAAATCGAAGGCACGGTCACCAATCCCGCGCACCTGGCGGCGCTGGACGTGCACCTGACCCTGGCCGGCGACAGCATGGCCAAGCTTTACGCGTTGACCGGCGTGGTGCTGCCATCGACACCGCCGTACCAGACCCGCGGCCGGCTGATGGCGACGCTGCGCAAGGAAGGTTCGATCTACGAGTACCAGAAGTTCACTGGCCGTGTCGGCGGCAGCGACCTGTCCGGCACACTGACATTCACCAAGCGCGATCCGCGCCCGCTGCTGGCCGGCAACCTGGTGTCGGACCAGCTGCGCTTCGTCGACCTGGCCCCGCTGATCGGCGCCGACGCCAAGCCCGGGCGCCCCGCCAAGGACAGCCCGGTGGCCCAGCCGGCGGACAAGGCGCTGCCGGTGGCGCCGTTCCGCACCGAGCGCTGGGACGAAATCGACGCCGACGTGCACTTCACCGGCAAGCGCATCATCCGCGAGGCCGAGCTGCCGATCACCGACCTGGTCACGCACCTGAAGCTGCAGGACGGCGTGCTGCTGCTCGACCCCCTCAACTTCGGCGTGGCGGGCGGCAACCTGGTGTCGACGGTGCGGCTCGACGGCAAGCGCGAGCCCATGGGCGCGATGGTCGACCTGAAGGCGCGGCGCATGAAGCTCAAGCAGCTGTTCCCGACCATCGACCTGATGCGCGCCAGCATCGGCGAACTCAATGGCAGCGCCAAGCTGTCGGCCACCGGCAATTCCGTGGCGGCGCTGCTGGGCTCGTCCAACGGTGAGGCGCGGCTGCTGGTCGAGAACGGCACGGTCAGCAAGTTCCTGCTCGAGGCGATCGGCCTGAATGTCGGCAGCGTGGTGGTGTCGAAGCTGTTCGGCGACAAGCCGGTGCAGATCAACTGCGGCGTCAGCGATTTCGCCATGACCGACGGCGTGGCGCGCGCGCGCACTTTCGTGCTCGACACCAAGGACGCGGTGATCGAGACCACCGGCGGTATCGACCTGCGCAGCGAGCGGCTGGCGCTGACCATCCACCCCGACTCCAAGGGCCTGCGCATTTTCTCGCTGCGCTCGCCGCTGTATGTCGGTGGCACCATGAAGAACCCGCGCGTCAGCCCCGATATCGGCGTGCTGGCGCTGCGCGCCGGCGGCGCGCTGTCGCTGGCGCTGCTGGCGCCGGTCGCCACCGCGGTGCTGCCGCTGCTCGACATCTCGCCGGGCGGCGACGACACGCAGTGCGCCAGGCTGCTGGCCGAACTGCGCAAGCGCCCCACTGCGCCGCCGCCCGGCAAGACCTACAAGGACCCCAAGGCCGCGGCGGCGCCCGCCGAAGCC
>JABFVP010000635.1 GCA_013362725.1 Cupriavidus sp. | reverse complement strand
CGACAAAGCCCTGCGAACGCAGGTGCTCGGTGACTTCGCGGATCACGGCGGCGCTGACGCCGTAGTGCTCGGCCAGTTGCCGGCCGGTCGGCAGGCGGCTGCCGACCGGGTAGGCGCCGCTTTCAATGTCGGCGCGCAACTGGCGCGTGACTTGTTCGGTAAGGGTGACGGTGCGGGTTCGCATGCCGTTGATTATAAGGTTTGCTGGTTATCTGAAAACATAGGGTAAACGTTAGAGACAAAAAGTCTGCGGTATCAAAAGCAAAACGCGCAGACTGCCTTGCTGGCAGTCCGCGCGTTGGCGGCAATGGGGCAGGTGGCGTCAGGCCGCGGCTTCGGTCGCGTAGCCCATGCCGCGCGAGATCTGCAGGGCGGTGTCCTTCAGGTTCTGCAGCCAGCTGTCCTGCAGCCGGTCCGCCGGCGCCGACAGCGACAGGCCGGCCACCAGCCGGCGCGAGTCGTCATAGATGCCGGCGGCGATGCAGCGCACCCCCAGTTCCAGCTCTTCGTTGTCGCGGGCATAGCCGTTGGTGCGGACCCAGTTGAGTTCGCGTTCCAGCTTGGCCAGGTCGGTGATCGAGGTGCGGGTGTGGCCGGCCAGCCCGGTGCGGGTGGCGTAGTTGCGCACCCGCGCCGACTCGTCGGCGGCCAGGAACAGCTTGCCGACCGAAGTCAGGTGCAGCGGGGCGCGGCCGCCGATGGCGCGCACCACCTGCATGCCCGAACGCTCGCTGTACGCGCGCTCGATATAGACGATCTCGTCGCCCTGGCGCACCGACAGGTTGACGGTCTGGCCGGTGACACGATGCAGCGCGCGCATCGGCGCCAGCGCCGCGTCGCGCACCGACAGGCGCGCCTTGACCAGGTTGCCCAGCTCCAGCAGCCGCATGCCGAGGCGGTAGCTGCCGGGATCGGAGCGATCGACGAAGCGGCACGCGACCATGTCGTTGAGGATGCGGTGCGCGGTGGAAGGATGCAGGCCAGTGGCCAGCGACAGCTCTATCAGGCTGACCGGGTCTGCATGCTGGGCGAGGGCGTCGAGCAGGGTCATCATGCGCTCGATGACCTGGATGGACGTCTTGCCGGGTGACTTGTCTGCGTCGGACATGGTTGGGAAAAGTAGAAATGTTGCCTTGCGGCATTTTTAAGCGCCTGCCTGATTCTATCTCGCATCGTGAAAATTTCAATAGGTGAAATGACATTACGGTAAGAAACCGCGCGTGATGTCGCAACCCAGGGTGCCGTGCATGTCACCGCTTTTCATGGCGCCCATGAACGCTTTGTGCGCCACCCGCGGCGCCGAACGCGCATAATTGCGGGGTTTCAGGGTCTGGGAGAAGTCAACAATGCGAGTCGGTCTGTTCCACACCTGCCTGGTGGACCTGATGCGCCCGGAGATCGGTTTTTCGGTGCTCAAGCTGCTGGAAGCCGCCGGCTACGAGGTCATGGTGCCCGAGGCGCAGACCTGCTGCGGCCAGCCGGCCTACAACTCGGGGGAGCGCGCGGTGTCGCGCGACCTGGCCGAGAAATTCCTGCGCGAGTTCGAGATGTTCGATTACATCGTGGTGCCGTCGGGCAGTTGCGGCGGCATGATCCGCCACCACTACGCCGATTTGCTGCGCGACGATCCGGAGCTGAACGGCCGCTACGAACGCCTGCGCGAACGCGTGTTCGAGCTGACCGATTTCCTCGCCAACGTGGCCCGGGTCGAAACCCTGCCGTCGACGTTCGCGGGCCAGGTCACCTACCACGATTCCTGTTCCGGCCTGCGCGAACTGGGCGTCAAGCAGCAGCCGCGCGCCTTGCTGTCGCGCGTGCCCGGCGTGCAGCTGACCGAGATGAAGGACTGCGAGGCCTGCTGCGGTTTCGGCGGCACCTTCTCGGTCAAGTACGGCAATATCTCCACGGCCATCGTCGACGAGAAATGCGCCAACATCCAGGCCACCGGCGCCGATGCCGTGGTGCTGGGCGACCTGGGCTGCATGCTCAATATCGAAGGCCGCCTGCGCCGCACCGGCGACAGCCGCACCCGCGTGCTGCATATCGCGCAGGTGCTGGCGGGCGACGCCTGACCGCGACGACACCATCAGGAATTCGCCACGATGCAAGTCCACAGCATGGAATTCAAGGCGCGCGCCGGGCAGAAGCTGGCCGACCAGCGCCTGCAGCAGAACCTGAAGAAGCTTTCGACCAAGTTCGTCACGGCGCGCGCCGATGCGATCCGCGATATCGATTTCGACGCCACGCGCGAGGCCCTGAAAGAGCGCCGCAATCGCGCGCTGGAAAACCTCGACGTCTGGCTCGCCACGTTCGAAGAGAACGCCACCCGCCGCGGCGCCACCGTGCTGTTTGCCGAAACCACCGCCGACGCAGCGCGGCTGGTTGCGGAGATCGCGCAGAAGCACGGCGTGAAGAAGGTCATCAAGAGCAAGTCGATGGTGACCGAGGAAATGCGCCTGAACCAGGTGCTGGGCGAGATGGGCGTGCAGAGCATCGAGACCGACCTGGGCGAGTACATCCTGCAGATCAACGACTCGGAGCCGCCGTCGCACATCATTGCGCCGGTGGTGCACAAGGACAAGGACGAGATCGCCGACCTGTTCGCGAAGGTCCACCACAAGCCGCGGCTGACCGAGATCCCGGAGATGACGCGCGAGGCGCGCGAAGTGCTGCGCCCGGAATTCCTCAGCGCCGACATGGGCGTCACCGGCGGCAATTTCATCATCGCCGAAACCGGCTCGGTGGCGGTGGTTACCAACGAGGGCAATGAAGGCATGTGCACGGTGATGCCGCGCGTGCACGTGGCGGTGACCGGCATCGAGAAGGTGCTGCCGACGCTGGAAGACCTGGCCACGGTGATGCGCTTGCTGCCGCGCTCGGCCACCGGCCAGGCGATTTCGAACTACTTTTCGCTGCTGACCGGGCCGCGCGCCGAGGGCGAGCGCGACGGCCCCGAGCATATGTATTTCGTGCTGGTCGACGGCGGCCGCAGCGGACTGATCGGCGGCGAGTTCCAGGAGATGCTGCGCTGTATCCGCTGCGGCGCCTGCATGAACCACTGCCCGGTGTACCAGAAGATCGGCGGCCATGCCTATGGCTGGGTCTATCCCGGCCCGATGGGCAGCGTGCTGACGCCCAGCTACGTCGGCCTGGCCAACACCGTCGACTTGCCGCAGGCGGCCACCATGTGCGGCGAATGCAATCGCGTCTGCCCGGCGTCGATCCCGTTGTCCGACCTGCTGCGCAAGCTGCGCGAGAAGCAGATGGAACGCGGCCTGCGGCCGTGGCAGGAGCGCTTTGCGCTGAAGGCCTGGGGCTACGTGGCGAAGCGGCCCGAGCTCTACGCGCTGACTGCCCGCATCGGTGCCTGGCTGCTGGGCCGCATGGGCGGCAGCAACGGACTCATTGCCAGCCTGCCGCTGGCGGGCAAGGGCTGGACCGAAACACGCGACATGCCGGCGCCGTCGGGCCGCACCTTCCGTGAACTCTACAAGGAAAGGAGGGCGCGTTCATGAGCGCCAAGAATTCGGCAACGCTGGCGCAGATGCGCGCCGCGCTGGACCAGCACGTGGCCGGCGCAAAGCCCGCGCAGGATCTGGTGCGCGAATGGCGCGATGCCGGCCGTGCGCTGGCCTTGCCGCCGGTCTATGGCCAGGCCATGGAAGAGCTGTTGCGCCGGCTGGAGATGGCGGCGGTGTTCGCGCAGGACAGCTGCTCGTTTTCCAGCACGGCGGTGACCGACCAGCTGGCGCGGTGGCTGGACAAGGCGGCGACGGCCTAACGCTTCATCATCCCCGTCAGCGTCTCCACGAATTCCAGCGACAGCCGCGACAGCGGCTCGGTCTGCACATGGAAGATCTGTACCGAGGCATTGACTTTGGTGCGGATCGGCACGGCGGCAATATTGGGCCAGTTCGCGCCGAATACCGTCATGGCATCGACCAGCGCGATGCCGGCGCCGGCTTGCGCCAGCGCGCGCGCAACGTGGGCCTGCTCTACCTGCACGCGCATGTCGGGCTGGTCGCCATCGTTGCCGAACATCTCGTGCACCAGCAGTGCGAACGGGACTTCCGGGCCATAGCCGATCAGGTCCTCGCCGATCAGGTCGGCGGGGCGTACCCATTTGCGCGTGGCCAGCCGGTGCCCCACCGGCACCAGCGCCACGATCTCGTTCTTCACCAGCAGCCGCGCCTCCAGATTGGGATGCACCAGCGGCATGTTCGATACCGCCAGGTCCACCTGTCCCGATAGCAGCGTGCGCAGCATGTTGCCGGGAATCTGCGTGCGCACCACCACGCGCACCGCCGGGTGCGCGGCGCGGAAGCTGGCGATCGCGCGCGGCAGCACGGTCTGGCCCAGGTTCGGGCTGCAGGTGATGCGAAGGCTGCCGGTGCGGTTGGCGGCGAGGTCCTCGGCGATCTCGTTGACGCGCTCGATCCCCTCATAGACCGCATTGACTTCGCCCAGCAGCCGCCGCGCCTCCGGCGTGGGGTAGAGCCGCCCCTTGGTGCGGCGAAACAGCTCGAGGCCGAGTCGCTGTTCGGTGTGCGACATCAGCCGGCTGATGGCCGGTTGCGACACGTACAGCAGCTTCGACGCGCCGCTGATCGAGCCGGTCAGCATCACCGCGCGGAACACCTCGATCTGGCGCAGGTTCATTTTCATGGCATTAACCTGATGTTAAGGCAGGCGGACATATAAGCATATGACAGTCAATGACGCCATACCTAAACTGGATTCCATCGCAATACCACACACACTGATCTGGAGAGCGGGGACCGCATGGCTGATATTCATCTCACCTACCTCAACGGCCGGGACATCGCGCGGCTGGAAATGACCGATGCCGAAATCATCGCCGCGGTGGAGCAGGCACTGGTGGCGCAGGGCAACGGCGAGACCGTGATCGAGCCGCGCGTGCACCTGATGCCGGATCCCGCCTTCAATGGCCACTTCAACGTGCTGCGCGGCTACGTGGCGCCGCTGGGGCTGGCCGGGGTCAAGGTGGTCGGCGATTTCGTCGACAACTACAAGCTTGGACTGCCGTCGGAGATGGCCATGCTGAACCTGTTCGATCCGCGCACCGGCATGCCGGTGGCGATGATCGACGCGACCTTTATCACCGATGCCCGCACCGGCGCGCTGACCGCGCTTGGCGCCAGGCACCTGGCACGCCGCGACAGCAAGGTACTGGGCCATATCGGCGCGCGCGGCACCTCGTACTGGAACGTGCGCCTGCTAGACAGCCTCTATGACTTCGACGAGATCCGCGTGCACTCGCGCCGGCCCGAAAGCCGCAATGCCTTTGCCGCGCGGCTGGAGCGCGATCTCGGCAAGAAGATCGTGGTGACGGAGGACTGGGAGTCGTGCGTGCGCGGCGCCGATATCGTGGTGGAGGCCTCGCGGCTGGAGCGTCCGACGCCGATGCTCAGGACCGAATGGATCAAGCCCGGTGCCTTCGTCGTGCCCTACGGCACCATGAGCGCGGTCGAGCTGTCGCTGACCGACATCATGACGCGGATGGTGGTGGACGACTGGGGGCAGTGCAAGGGCGGCATGTTCGGTTCGCTGCGCGCGCATGTCGAAGCGGGCAAGCTGTCGGAACGGACGCTTTACGGCGAACTTGGCGAGATCGTCGCCGGGCACAAGCCGGGCCGGCAGCGCGACGACGAAACCAACCTGTTCTGGCACCGCGGCCTGTCGCTGAGCGATATCGCGCTGGGACATGCCCTCCTGAAGAAGGCACGCGAGCGCGGGCTGGGCCACAAGCTGGTGTACGCATGATCGCCAATGCCCGCATGTACGCGGTGACGCCGCAGGCCGAAGCGGCCTGGCGTGCGCTGCTGGCACGCGTGTCCGAGCGCGCCGGCGTGGCATTGCCGTCTGTCGAGCATGCCGCGCCCGCGCCGGTCAGCGCGTTGTGGGCGCGGCCCGACTGCGGCTGCGTGTTCATGTGCGGCTATCCGTATGCGAGCGCGCCGGTCATGCCGCAGTTGCTGGCCGCGCCGGTTCCGGCGCAGGCGCGCTACGGCGGCAGGCCGGTCTATTTCACCGCGTTCATCGTGCGCGCCGATGCGCCGGTGCAGTCGCTGGCACAGACCTTTGGCGGGCGGTTGGCATGCATGTTGCCTGAGTCGAACTCGGGCTATAACGCGCCGCGCCATTACCTGATGCGGCTGGCACCGCCGGGCAGGCAGGCGCTGTACCGGCCCGCTGCCATGGCGACGCCGACGCCGCGCGAGGTCATCGATGCCGTGCTGGCGGGCGATGCGGAACTCGGCGTGATCGATAGCTATGTGCTAGACCTGCTGCGCCGCTATGATCCCGCGCTGGCCGCGCAACTGAAGACGCTGGCGCTGACGCCGCCGGCCCCGATTCCGGTGCTGGTCGCCTCTGCGGGCGCCGATCCGCAGCAAAGCCGGCGCGTGCGCGCGGCCTTGCTGGGCCTGCACGAGGATGCCGCCGGCACCGCGCTGCTGGCGTCGCTGGGGCTGGCGTGCTTCGTCGCGGTGCAGCCTGCCGACTATGCCTGCCTGCCCGCGATGGCGGACGAAGCCGACCGGATGGGCTTTGCACTGACCGACGCCACGGCCGGCGAACCATCGCCTGGTCATTGCCAATTTGGGAAACCGTCATGAAATCCGCTGTGAATGCCACTGTCATCGCTGCTGTAAGGCCTTTCTTGCATCCTGACCTCCGGCGCCTTGCCGTGCATGGCCTGCTCGCCTGCGCGGCAGCCTGCGCGACATGGCTCGGTGCGGGCTCGGCCCATGCCCAGCCGCCGGCGTATCCCGCAAAGCCGGTACGCCTGATCGTGCCGTTTGCCGCCGGCGGCCCGGCCGACGTGCTGGCGCGTGCGGTCGCGGAGGGCCTGGCCAAGGCCACCGGCCAGAGCATGCTGGTCGAGAACAAGGCCGGCGCGGCCGGCACTATCGGTGTCGACATGGTGGCCAAGGCCGCGCCGGACGGCTACACCGTCGCGCTGGTGCCGGTCGGCAATATCGCGGTGAATCCCACGTTGATGCCCAACCTGCCCTACAAGCCGTCCGACCTGGCGCCGGTGGCGATGCTGGCCACCGCCGAGAACGTGCTGGTGGTCAACGCGGCCACGCCCGCCAGGTCGCTGGCGGAACTGCTCAAGCTGGCCGCGCGGAAGCCGGGCGAGCTGAGCTTCGCCTCGCCCGGCGCCGGCAGCCAGGCGCACCTGGCCGGCGAGCTGCTCCAGCTCGATGCCGGCGTCAAGCTGAACCACGTGCCGTACAAGGGCGTAAGCCCGGCCATGACCGATGTGGTCGGCGGGCAGGTGACGATGATGTTTGCGCAGCTGTCGGCGGCGCTGCCCTATATCAAGGCGGGCAAGTTGCGTGCCCTAGGGATGGCCAGCGCCAGGCGCTCGACGGTGCTGCCCGAGGTGCCGACGATCGCCGAGCAGGGCTTTCCGAAGTTCGAGGCGGTGTCGTGGTATGCGTTGATGGTGCCGGCGGGTACGCCGCCGGAGGTCGTGCGCAAGCTCAGCCTGCATGCCGACGCGGTGCTGGCCGATGCCGCGCTGAAGGAGAAGCTGGCGACGCTGGGAATGGAAGCGGCGGGCGGCACGCCGCAGCAGCTGGCGGCGGCCATCCAGAAGGAAAGCACGCGGTGGGCGGGGGTGATCAGGCAGCGGCGCATCACGATCGACTGATCATCGGCAATATCGGGACGCGCAAGCGCCAACGAGCAAAAAAACGGGGAGCCGAAGTTCCCCGTTTTTCTTGCCAGCGCTGTCACCCCAGTAACAGCGCATCGTCATCCAGCTGCTCATGCCGCGTCTGCTCGAACATCTTGAGCAGGTCCGGCACATCCAGCCCCTTGCGCTTGTCGCCCGAGACATCCAGCACCACCTGGCCCTGGTGCAGCATCACCGTGCGCTGGCCGTAGTCGAGCGCCTGGCGCATGCTGTGCGTCACCATCATCGTCGTCAGCTTGCTTTCCTCGACGATGCGCGCGGTCAGTTCCAGCACGAACGCGGCGGTCTTGGGGTCAAGCGCGGCGGTGTGCTCGTCCAGCAGCAGAATGCGCGACGGCTGCAGCGACGCCATCAGCAGGCTGACCGCCTGGCGCTGGCCGCCGGAGAGCAGGCCGATGCGGTCGGTCAGGCGGTTTTCCAGGCCCAGGTTGAGCAGCCGCAGCTTCTCGCGGAACAGCTCGCGCGCGGCGCGGTTCAGCGCCGGGCGGAAGCCGCGGCGGCTGCCGCGGGCCATCGCCAGCGCCATGTTTTCCTCGATCGTCAGCGCTTCGCAGGTGCCGGCCATGGGGTCCTGGAACACGCGCGCCACCAGGTGGGCGCGATCCCATGCGGGCTTGCGGGTGACGTCGGTGTCATCGATGGTAATGCGCCCCGCGTCGACCATCTGGTCGCCGCTGATCGCATTCAGGAAGGTCGACTTGCCGGCGCCGTTGGATCCGATCACGGCCACGACCTGGCCGCTC
>JABFVP010000309.1 GCA_013362725.1 Cupriavidus sp. | reverse complement strand
GCCACCGCGTTCCGCACCGATGCCTTCCGCCAGGCCGGCGGCTACCATCCGCGCCTGTTCCTGGGCGGCGAGGAAACGCTGCTGGCACTGGACCTGGCCGCGCATGGCTGGCAGCTGGTGTACGCACCGCAGCTGGTGGTGCACCACCATCCCAGTCCGCTGCGCAACCCCGCGCAGCGCCGCGCGCTGCTGGCGCGCAATGCGATCTGGTCGGCGTGGCTGCGGCTGCCCTGGCATGTGGCGCTGGGCGAGACCGCGGCGGCATTGCCGCAGCTGTGGCGCTGCCAGGGATGGCGCGGCCTGGCCGAGGTGCTGGGCGGCATGCCGTGGGTGTGGCAGGAGCGGCGCGTGATCCCGCCGGATGTGCTGATGCTGCGCCGCCGGCTGCGCGAGCCGGGCGCCTGAGGCGCGACCGCGCTACGCTTGCGCGTCCTGCGCGGCGCGCACCGCCAGCGAACTGATCGCCGCCACCAGCTCGCCTACCCGCACCGGCTTGGACAGGTGCAGCTGGAACCCGGCCATCAGCGCGCGCATGCGGTCCTGCGGCTCGGCGTGCCCGGACAGCGCGATCGCGGTCATGCGCTTGCCCAGCGGCACCTGCATCTGCGCTTCGAGCCGTCGCACCCGGCGCAGCACGGTGTAGCCGTCCTCGTCTTCCAGCGCGAGGTCGCACAGCAGCACCTGCGGCCATTGCCCCGGGTGCGTGCCGGCCAGCAGCGCGATCACGTCGTCGCCGCGCTGTTGCGCGATGGCATGGGCGCCGTAGTCTTCCAGCGAGGCGCTCAGGACCTCGCGCGTAGGCTCGTCGTCGTCCAGCAGCAGCACGCGCAGGCCCTTGAGTGCCTGCGCATCCAGCGCCTCGGACTCGGATGTGGACACAGGCTCGATGCCCGGCGTGGCGGCCGGCCCGCGGCGCGGCTCGGGCTCCTGCACGGCGCGCATCGGCATCAGCAGCTGGTAGGCATGCGCGGCCCCGTCGGCAGCCAGCGTGACGCCGTGCTCGGCCAGCCATTCCTGCAGGCCCTGCACGTCCGGCAACGGCAGTTCGCCCGGGATGGCGGACAGCCGCAGGCCGGCCTGGCCGTCCAGCCGCTCGAGCCGCAATTCCAGCCGCCCGTCCGGCTCGATGGTGGCGATCATGTGCTGGCACAGTTCCCAGATCGCTTTCTGCAGCACGCCCGGATCACCGGTGACGCGCAGCTCCGACTCGCTCTGCACGGTGAACAGGTTGACATGGCGCTCGGCGATCAGCTCGCGCAGCCCGTCGACCACGCTGGCCAGCAGGATCTCCAGGCGTACCGGCTGCAGCGCCAGGCGCCGTTCGGCGCGTTCCAGCTCGCGCTGCTGCTGTTGCAACTGCCACATCTGGGTGTAGATGCCGCCGCGCTCGAGCAGCGTGGCATGGTTGCCGTCTTCGACGATACGGCCATGCTCCATCACCAGGATGCGGTCGGCATCGACGATGGTCGAGAGCCGGTGCGCGATGATCAGCGCGGTGCGCCCGCGCGCGACTTCTGACAGCTCCTGCTGGATCGCGCGTTCCGAGCGCGTGTCCAGCGCCGAGGTGGCCTCGTCGAAGACCACGATGGGCGGGCGCTTGAGCATCGCGCGCGCAATCGCCACGCGCTGGCGCTCGCCGCCCGACAGGCGCACGCCGCGCTCGCCCACCTGGGTTTCGTAGCCGTCGGGGAGGCGGTCGATGAAAGCGTCGAGCTGCGCCGCGCGCGCCGCGGCAACGATGTCGGCGCGGGTGGCGCCTTCGCGGCCGTAGCCGATGTTGTAGGCGATGGTGTCGTTGAACAGGATGGTGTCCTGCGGCACGATGCCGATCACCTCGCGCAAGCTGCGCTGCGTCACCAGGCGCAAGTCCTGGCCGTCGATGCTGATGCTGCCGCTGTCGGGCTGGTACAGCCGGAACAGCAGCCGCGCCAGCGTCGACTTGCCCGAGCCGCTGCCGCCGACCACCGCCACGGTCTGCCCTGCGCCGGCGCGGAAGCTGACGTCCCACAAGGTCTGGTGGCTGGGGTCATAGCTGAAGTTG
>JABFVP010000418.1 GCA_013362725.1 Cupriavidus sp. | reverse complement strand
GCCCGCATCGAGCAGGCCGCCGCGCTCAACGCATTTATCCACGTCGACCCCGAGCGCACCCTGGCGCAGGCGCGCGCCGCCGACGAGCGCCGAGCGCGTGGCGAGGCCGCGCCGCTGACCGGCGTGCCGGTCGCGCACAAGGATGTGTTCGTCACGCGCGGCTGGCGCGCCACCGCCGGCTCGAAGATGCTGGACAACTATGAAAGCCCGTTCGACGCCACCGTGGTCGAGCGCATGGCCGCCGCCGGCATGGTCACGCTGGGCAAGACCAATATGGACGAATTCGCGATGGGCTCGTCCAACGAGAACTCGCATTTCGGCCCGGTGCGCAACCCGTGGGACGCCAGCCGCGTGCCCGGCGGCTCCTCGGGCGGCTCTGCCGCCGCGGTCGCCGCCGGCCTCGCTCCCGCTGCCACCGGCACCGACACCGGCGGCTCGATCCGCCAGCCGGCATCGTTCTCGGGCATCACCGGCATCAAGCCGACCTACGGCCGCGTGTCGCGCTACGGCATGATCGCCTTTGCCTCGTCGCTGGACCAGGGCGGCCCGATGGCCCACAGCGCCGAGGACTGCGCGCTGCTGCTCAACGCCATGGCCGGCTTCGACCCGAAGGACTCGACCAGCATCCCGCCCGCGCAGGGCGGCGTGGACGAGGACTACACCCGCCTGCTGGGCCAGCCGCGCGCCGGCGCCACCGCCGAGCGCCCGCTGGCCGGCCTGCGCATCGGCCTGCCCAAGGAGTACTTCGGCAAGGGCCTGGCGGCCGACGTCGAGCAGGCTGTGCGCGCCGCGCTGGCCGAGTACGAGAAGCTGGGCGCGACGCTGGTCGAGGTGTCGCTGCCCAAGACCGAGCTGTCGATCCCGGTGTACTACGTGATCGCGCCGGCCGAGGCCTCGTCCAACCTGTCGCGCTTCGACGGCGTGCGCTACGGCCACCGCGCGGCCGAGTACCGCGACCTGCTCGACATGTACAAGAAGACCCGCGCCGAAGGTTTCGGCGCCGAGGTCAAGCGCCGCATCATGGTCGGCACCTACGTGCTGTCGCACGGCTACTACGACGCCTACTACCTGCAGGCGCAGAAGATCCGCCGCATCATCGCCGACGACTTCCAGCGCGCCTTCGCCCAGTGCGACGTGATCATGGGCCCGGTGGCACCGACGGTGGCGTGGAAGCTGGGCGAGAAGACCTCGGACCCGGTGCAGATGTACCTGGCAGACATCTTCACGCTGTCTACCAGCCTGGCCGGCCTGCCCGGCATGAGCGTGCCGTGCGGCTTCGGCGATGGCAACATGCCCGTGGGCCTGCAGCTGATCGGCAACTACTTCGACGAAGCGCGCCTGCTGCAGGCCGCGCATGCGTTCCAGCAGGCGACCGACTGGCACCTGCGCCGCCCCGCCAAGGCCTGACCATGACCCGCGCCCTGCTCCGCCTGCTTGCCGCCGCTGCGCTGACTGCACTTGTTGCGCTGGTGGCGGGCTGCATCCAGCTGCCGATCATCGGCAAGCCCACGCCGATCGCCAGCCGCGACATCGACCTGGCCGGCGACTGCCGCCGCACCGAGGAAGACGGCTTCCGCGAAGACGCGCAGCTGCGCATTGCGGACAACAGCGTGCAGCAGTTGTCGTGGAAGCTGTGGGTCGGCAAGCGCGGCTCGTGCAGCTTCAACCTGGCGGATTTTCGGCAAGTCCAGAAGAAGCCGCATATCGAGCTGCGCGCCAACGACGGCAGCGGCTGCAAGCTGATGGTCTGGCAGGACCCGCGCCGCGTCACGCTGGCGCACGCCAACTGCCAGCAGCGCTGCACTCCGGGCATCTATGAAGAGGCCTGGCCGGTGATGTTCGAGCCGGGCACTGGCGCCTGCGCCCGCACGCGCTGAAGCCACAGTCACCACCGAAGCCACAGCAGCCGGCCATGGTCCACGCCCACATCCCCCCGCAACCCGCGCCGCGCGCCGCCCGTCCGGCGGGCGCGTGGCTGCGCGCCGGGGTGGCGCTGGCGTTCAGCGCATGGCTGGGAGGCGCCGCGGCGCATACGCGGGACC
>JABFVP010000216.1 GCA_013362725.1 Cupriavidus sp. | reverse complement strand
GCCCATCAGCAGGCCCGCCAGCCCCAGCAACTCATTGAGTGCCTGTCTGCGGGTGCGGGCGGCGGGGCGCGTCATGGCGGCAGCTCCTGGGCTCAGACGGTTTCGTGAGGGCTGGCCGGCAGCGCCGAGTCGTCCGGCGCCTGGCCCTCCGGGGCGGCAGGTTCGGCGGCATCGCCCGCCTGCAGCTGGCGCCACAGCCGTCCGAGGTAGGGATCGTCGACGCCGTTGGTGGCCAGGCCCAGCAGGGTTTGCTGCAGGTATTCGCGTGCCGGGCCGTACAGGCCGGCGGCGTGGCGCAGCCGTTCTACCACGCTGGCGTCAGGCAGCCGGCCGGCGTAAGCCTCGTGGGAGCGGTTCATGACGAAGGCGAGCGCGCGCTGCTCCGGCGCGCCGGCGGCGCCGACGCGGATGCGCAGCCAGCGCGGATGGTAGGCGCCGGTCAGCATCTCGCGCCGCCACAGCACGCGGAACTCCTGCTCGACCACATGGCTGGGCACGCGGAACACCATGCCGTGGCAACAGCCGCCGCGGTCCAGCCCGAGCACCAGCCCGGGATTGTCCCAGGTGCCACGGTTGATGCGGGAATAGAGGTAGAAGCCGCGGTGGTAGCCATGCACCGTGGCGCGCTGGCGCTCGGTGTGCACTACCATCGGGTTCCAGATCAGCGAGCCGTAGCCAAATACCCAGACATCGCCGCCCAGCGCGGGATCGTCGGGTCGGCGCGACAGCGTCTCGGCCATCGACTGCTCCAGCGCGGCCTCGGGCAACAGCGAGGACGCGACCGGAGTGCTGCACAGCGAGGTGCGCAGCCGGTCGGATTCGAGGTCCTGTCGCGTGATGCCCATGCTGCAAGCATAAATCAAAGCGGCGTCCGGGGCGGGCCGGGGAAATGCCACAAGTGGCACTTTTGTTCGGAATTGTCCGAGTCAGCGCTCCGGGTGTGGACGCCAGACAACGGTCCGGGCCGCATGCCGCCGCTGCCACGCGCCACGGCCGTGCGCAAACCATCCTTGTCGGTGGTCAGGCCGGCGCGAATTGCGCGCCGCTGGCGCCGCCGAGTCCTTACAATGGGGCCTCAATCCAACCCAGGGGGAACCTGCGATGGCACGTACGCTTACGGTGGTGTTCGGCAGCGGCAAGGAATATGACTTCACGATCGGCACGGACGAGCTCGCCGCGGTCACCGAGGATGCCGCCTGGCGCTGGTTTGACCGGGAATACACCGAGCTGGACTGCCAGGCATCGAGCCCGGTGGGCAAGGTGCTGGTGATCGACAAGATCCTCAATGTCGCCAAGTTCTCGGGGGAAGCGCGCTTCTCCGGCGATACGGCCTGGGCGCAGGACTATGCGCGCCATGCGGCGCGGCTGCTGGACCGGGACAAGGTCCGCGTCGATGTCGGCAACGCCGCCATCGGTTTCTGAGTGCGCCCGGGCAGGGCGCCCGGGCACTTGAATCGCCAGCTTCAGACCGCCAGCAGTTCCACTTCGAACAGCAGCGTCGCGTTCGGCGGAATCACGCCACCGGCGCCGCGCGCACCGTAGCCCAGGTCGGCCGGGATCACCAGGCGGCGCACGCCGCCCACCTTCATGCCCTGCACGCCCTCGTCCCAGCCGCGGATCACATGGCCGGCACCCAGCGGGAACACGAAGGGGTCGTTGCGGTCCTTGCTCGAATCGAACTTGCGGCCGGCCTGGCCGTTCTCGTACAGCCAGCCGGTGTAGTGCACGGTGACGTGCTTGCCGGCGGTGGCTTCGGCGCCGGAGCCGACGGTGGTGTCTTCGTATTGCAGGCCAGAGGGCGTGGTTTGCATGGCGTGGTTTCCTTGCGATGGGAAAGACGTGGACAGGGAAGAAAAGCGCAGCGGCGCTGCGCTCAGGCTTGGGCGCGCTGGAGCACTTCCAGCGTCAGTTGCACGTTGCGGTCGTCGTCGGCCACCCAGATATCGCCGTCCTGGATCGTCACCGACAGGCGCATCGCGCGCTGCGCCAGCGCGGCCAGCGCGTCGACGGCCTCTGCCGGGACATTGTAGACGGTGACGTTGCGCAGCTTGCCGGCCTTGCCCGCCATGCCCTTCCACCATTCGCGCGCGCTCGCGGCGTTGTAGGTGTAGACGGTCACACGCTCGGCGCGGGCCGCGGCGCGTTTCAGGCGGGCTTCGTCGGGCTGGCCCAGTTCGACCCAATGTGCGATGTCGCCGGTCAGGCGCTTGTCCCACAGGTCGGGCTCGTCGGGCTCGTCGAGGCCGCGGGTGAAGGCCAGGGTTTCGCTGGCCTCGCAGGCAAAGGCCAGCAGGCGCACCATCATGCGCGCGTCGTTCTCGGACGGGTGCTGGGCGATGGTCAGGCTGTGGCTGCCGTAGTAAGGCCGGTCCATGTCCGACACGGACAGTTCAGCCTTGAAGATGGTGGATTTGAGCGCCATGAGGTGAGGTGAGCGGCAGGCGCCCCGGGCTGGGGTGCGTACGACGCAAAAGGCCGCATCATACGCGATTCGACCCTGGCCATTCAAAGCCGGTGCCTCAGCGCTTGCGGTATTCCTTCAGGTAGAAGCGCAGCAGCGCCGAGAGCAGCAGGGTGCCGAGGAAGGCTGCCGCCACCAGCAGCGCCTGGCCGGGCGGGGTGTCGATCTGGCCGGCGACGCCGAGCCGGAACAGCCAGCTGCCGACCATCATTGCCAGGAACGGCATCAGCAGCGCGCCGCGCCCGTAGGTGCGCACCGCCCACAGCGGAAAGCGGCGCAGGAAATCGCCCGGAATGCTGCAGGCCAGGCAGGCCCCCGCAGCCGCCAGCGCGGCGGCCACGATGTCGCCGGAATGAATCTCGAACATGGTCTCTGTCTCGCGTCGCCGCACACGCGCACGAAGCGTGGCAGGGATTTTGCAAAGCGCTGATTCTACAAGAGAAATTTGTGGCGCAGGTGACGAGTTGGGGAAGCGCCGGGTCAGCGCGGTGGGCTTGCGGCGGGCGATGCCTCGACCGCCACTTGCAGCGTCACGACGTCGCCGACCTCGGGCAGGAAGCGGGTCATGCCGAAGGCACTGCGCGGCACTTCGGCGCGGAAGTCGCCGCCGCAGACCTGGCGGCTCACGCCGAACAGCGTGACCTCGCCGCAACGGAAACGCTCGGCCAGCAGGCGCACGGGCCGGGTCACCCCATGCAGCGTCAGTTCGCCCTCGATGGCAGTGAGGCGGCCGGCTTCAGACAGGAACCGGCCGGCGCGCAGCCGCGCCACCGGGTGCTCGGCAATATCGAAGAACTGTGCCGAGCGCAGCACCCCGTCCAGCGTGCGGTTGCCGGTATCGACCGAGCCCAGGTCCACGGTCACGTCGATGGCGCCGGCGCCGCTGTCCGCGTCATAGACCAGGCGGCCGTCGATCTTGCCGAAGCGCCCGCGCACCGAGCTGCGCTCGAAATGGCTGGCCGAGAAATAGACGGTGGTATGGGCCGGATCCAGGGTGTACTCGACTGGTGCTGCGTGGGCGGCGCTGATGCCGGTGGCGGCCACGAGCACGAACGCGCGCAGGCCCATCGGCGTCAGTGGACAAAGACCGGCAGCAGGAAGATCCCCACCACGGTCAGGTAGCCGATGGTCCAGCACAGCGTGCGCAGCGTGGCCCGGTCGGTGATGTAGCACAGGGTGTAGAGCAGGCGCACCGCGATAAAGGCCATCGCCAGTTCGTCGACGCGGGCCTGCGGCGCCTGCAGGTAGGTGGCGCTCAGCACCGCCGCGGCAAAGAAGGGGAAGGCCTCGAAATGGTTGCGGTGCGCCAGGTCGGCGCGGCGTGCGCGGCCGGATTGCCGGTCCAGCCAGCCGCGCGGGTCATGGTTGTCGTAGCCCGGCGCGCTGGCCTTGGCGATGGCCACCGTCGCCAGCGGCAGCACGCCGGCCAGCAGCACGCACCAGAAAGCGATCGGCATAGTCATCCTCTCGGTTGCTGTGCCGGCGCCAGCCGCACGGGGCGGTGCGCCGGCCGGTCCGCGCGCTCAGGCGGCGACCACGCGGATCTCGATGCCCGCCAGGCCCACCACCTGCCCGGCGCGGATCTTCGCAGTCTTGCGCGATTCGGGCGCGCCGTCCACCGAGACTTCGCCGGCCGCGACCAGCGCCTTGCCGGCGCCGCCGCTGTCGCACACGCCCGCCAGCTTGAGCAGGTCATTGAGCGCGATGAACTCGCCCTCGAGCGGGAAGGTGATGGTCTGCACCGTTGTCTTGCCAGGTCTGGCCATCACTTGCCCCAGCTGTCTTTGAGCCCGACGATGCGGTTGAACACCGGCTTGCCCGGCGTCGAGTCGCTGCGGTCGGCGACGAAGTAGCCGTGGCGCTCGAACTGGAAGCGGTCTTCCGGCTGCGCCTCGCGCAGGCCCGGCTCCAGGTAGGCGGTGATCACCTGCTTGGAGTCCGGGTTGAGCGCATCGAGGAAGTTCTTGCCGCCGGCATCCGGATTGGGATCGTTGAACAGGCGGTCGTACAGGCGCACCTCGGCTTCATACGCATGCGCCGCGCTGACCCAGTGGATCACGCCCTTGACCTTGACGCTGTCGGCGCCCGGCGTGCCGCTCTTGGTGTCGGGCAGGTAGTTGGCGTGCACTGCCACGACATTGCCGTCGGCGTCCTTGTCCACGCCGGTGCACTCGATCACATAGCCATACTTCAGGCGCACCTTGTTGCCGGGGAACAGGCGGAAATAGCCCTTGGGCGGGGTCTCGTTGAAGTCCTCGCGCTCGATCCACAGCTCGCGCGACAGCGGGAACACCCGCTTGCCCAGTTCCGGCTTCTTGGGATGGACCGGCGCCGAGCATTCCTCGCTCTCGCCTTCGGGGTAGTTGTCGATGACCAGCCTGAGCGGGTCCAGCACGGCCACGCCACGGGCGGCGCGGCCGTCGAGATCGTCGCGCACCGAGCCTTCGAGCGTGCTCATGTCGATCCAGCTGTCGGCCTTGGCCACGCCGACGCGATCGCAGAACAGCTGGATCGATTCGGGCGTGTAGCCGCGGCGGCGTACGCCCACCAGCGTGGGCATGCGCGGATCGTCCCAGCCGTCGACGCGCTGCTCGTCGACCAGCTGCTTGAGCTTGCGCTTGCTGGTGATGGCGTAGGTCAGGTTCAGGCGCGCGAACTCATACTGGTGCGGCAGCGGGTCGCGGAACACGCCGCTGTCGCGCAGGTGCTCCAGCACCCAGTCGTACAGCGGGCGGTTGTTCTCGAACTCCAGGGTGCACAGCGAGTGGGTGATGTTCTCCAGCGCGTCCGAGATGCAGTGCGTGAAGTCGTACATCGGGTAGAGGCACCACTTGTCGCCGGTGCGGTGGTGGTGCGCGTGGCGGATGCGGTAGAGCACCGGGTCGCGCATGACGATGTTGGGCGCGGTCATGTCGATCTTGGCGCGCAGCACGTGCTCGCCGTCGGCGTACTTGCCGGCGCGCATGTCGCGGAACAGCTGCAGGTTTTCCTCGACGCTGCGGTCGCGGAAGGGCGAGGGCTTGCCCGGCTCGGAGAAATTGCCGCGGCTGGCGGCGATCTGTTCGGCCGACTGGCTGTCGACGTAGGCGGCGCCGCGCTCGATCAGCGTTTCGGCAAAGGCGTAGAGCTGGTCGAAGTAGTCGCTGGCGTAGTACAGGTGCGGCTGCGCGGCGCCGTCCTTGCCGGTGCTGTCCCAGGAGAAGCCCAGCCAGTGCACGGCGTCGATGATGGACTCGACGTATTCGGTGTCTTCCTTGACCGGGTTGGTGTCGTCGAAGCGCAGGTGGCAGCGGCCGCCGTAGTCGCGCGCCAGCCCGAAGTTCAGGCAGATGCTCTTGGCGTGGCCGATATGCAGGTAGCCATTGGGCTCCGGCGGGAAGCGGGTGATGACGGTCGGCAGCGGCTCGCCCTGCTTGTCCTGGCGGCCGGCGTAGGTGCCGGCGGCGAGGTCCTGGTCGATGATGCTGCGCAGGAAGTTGGAGGCGGCTGGGGTGCTGTCGGTAGGCTTGTAGTCGTGGCTCATGATGGCGCCGGGTGGCCGTCGCAACGCCTGCAAGCGCGCCTGCAGGGCGTGGGGCCTGGTCGTCGGATTGCGTGGCGGAATGCCAATAGCGGGATTTTACCGTGCCGGCGGGGCCGCACGCCGTGAGCATCTGCTCATTTATGGTCTTGTCCGTTGCCGGCTCAAGTTGCGTGCACCCAAAGTGAAGTGCCGGAGTAGCATGGAGTCCCGTGCCGGCCGGCCGCGGCCGACCGTCATCCCATCGCAGCAGGAACGCCCAGGAACGACCATGACCGCCCCCACCGCTGCGGCACAAGTGCCGCCCATGCCCCTCGATGTCGTCGGCGCGCTGTGGCGCGAGGCCGGCCTGCCCGATGCGGCGCTGGCCCATCTGCGCCTCGACGGCGCCGAGCCGGTGCTGCCTTCCAGCTTTGCCGTGGGCACCGCGGCGCAAGCCAGCCTGGCCGCGTCTGCGCTGGCCGCCGCCACGCTTTGGCAAGGCCGCGGCGGCAGCTGGCAGCAGGTCAGCGTCGACATGCGCCACGCCATCACCGAGTTCCGCAGCGAGCGCTACCTGCGCGTCGATGGCGGCCCGGCACCGGAGCTGTGGGACAAGATCGCCGGCATCTACCGATGCGCCGACGGCCGCTGGGTCCGCCTGCACACCAATTTCCCGCATCACCGCGACGGCGTGCTGCGCCTGCTGGGCTGCGCGCATGACAAGGCCGCGGTGCAGGTGGCGCTGGACAAATGGGAAGCCGAGGCGTTCGAAACGGCTGCGTCCGACGCCGGCCTGGTCGTGGCCGCGCTGCGCAGCTTCGACGAATGGGACCGCCACCCGCAGGCGGCGGCGCTGCGCGGCCTGCCGCCGCTGACGTTGGAGCGGATCGGCGACGCGCCGCCGCAGCCGCTGCCGGCGCCAGTGTCGGCGGACGCGCAGCCGCTGTCGGGCGTGCGCGTGCTCGACTTCACCCGCATCATCGCCGGCCCGGTGGCGGGCCGCACCCTGGCCGCGCATGGCGCCGACGTGCTGCTGGTGACCGCGCCGCACCTGCCGTCGATCGCGCCGCTGGTGATCGACACCGGCCGCGGCAAGCGCAGCTGCCAGCTGGATCTGCGCGACGCCGACGACAAGCGCACGCTGCACAAGCTGCTGCACGGCGCTGACGTGATGGTGCAGGGTTACCGCCCCGGCGGCCTGGCCGAGCTGGGCGTGGGACCCGAAGCTGCGGCGCGCGCCCGTCCGGGCATCATCTATGTGTCGCTGAGCGCGTATGGCCACGTCGGGCCGTGGGCGCACAAGCGCGGCTTCGATTCGCTGGTGCAGACCGCCACCGGCTTCAACCACGCCGAGGCGCAAGCCGCTGGCAGCGACACGCCGCGGCCGTTGCCGGCCCAGGTGCTTGACCACGCCGCCGGCTACCTGCTGGCGTTCGGCGCGATGGCCGCGCTGCACCGGCGCGCGCTGGAAGGCGGCAGCTGGCATGTGCGCGTGTCGCTGGCGCAGGTGGGGCAGTGGCTGCGCGGGCTGGGGCGCGTGCCTGACGGGCTCGGGGCGCCCGAGCAGAAGATCGACGACGTGGCCGACCTGCTCGAAGCAGTGCCGTCCGGCTTCGGCATGCTGACGGTAGTGCGTCACGCCGCGCACCTGTCCGAGACGCCGGCGCGCTGGACGCTGCCGTCCGAGCCGCTCGGCATGCACGCGCCGGAGTGGCTGCCGCGCTAGTAGAGCGTGGTGCGCTGCCGCTCGGGCAGCTCGCGGTCATAGGCGGCGCCGTCGATGGCGTTGCCGCTCAGCGTGGCCAGGATCTCGCCGTTGCTGGGCAGAGACTGGCGCGCAACCTGCGACTGCGGGGCCCACAAGCGCGAGCGGATCAGCGCGCGCGCGCACTGGAAGAACACCGCCTGCACCGTGATCACCAGCACCGTGGTCGGCGCCTTGCCGTCGACCACGCAGCGCGCGATCAGCGCTGGATCGACGCTGATCTGCGCGGTGCCGTTGACGCGGATGGTCTCGTTGATGCCGGGGATCACGAACAGCAGGCCCACGCGCGGATCGGCAACGATATTGCGCAGGCTGTCGATGCGGTTGTTGCCGCGCCGGTCCGGCAGCAGCAGCGTGCGCTCGTCCAGTACCTGCACGAAGCCGGGCGCGTCGCCGCGCGGCGAGCATTCGGCCCAGTCCTGGCCGACCGTCGCCAGCAGGCAGAACGGCGCCGCCTCGATAAAGGCCCGGTAAAGCGGGTGCAGGGTATCGACTTGCTTGGATAGCGCGGGCGCCGCCGGTTGCGCGTAGAGCGCTTCCAGTTCGGCCAGCGTGGTGATGGCGTGCGAGGTCATGGCAGGCTGGGCGGTGGGGCGAAAGCGTCAATGTAACGCACAATTTTCGCGCTGCCGCTTGCAGCAAGCTCCCCTCGCCCGCTTGCGGGAGAGGGGCGGGGGAGAGGGCCGGCGGGTCAAAGGCTGACGCCCGTGGGTTAAAACCGAAGGCTTCGCTCCGTTTGGTACCTTGCTAGCCCACCCCTCACCCCGGCCCTCTCCCCAT
>JABFVP010000013.1 GCA_013362725.1 Cupriavidus sp. | reverse complement strand
GCGTTGCGCATCGGCTTTATCGGCTCGGCCACCTATGCGCTGCTGCCCAAGCTGATCCCGGCGTTCCGCGCCGCGCATCCCGGCATTGAGCTGATCCTGCATGAATCGACCACCGCCGCGATCCTGGACCGGCTGGAAAAGCACCAGGTCGATGCCGGGCTGGTGCGCTTCCCGATCCTGAGCAGCGGCGGCTACGCGCTGACGCCGCTGGAGAACGATGTCTTCGTCGCCGCGGTGCCGGCCGATAGCCCGCTGGCGCGCGCCGACGCGATCGCGCTGCGCGCGCTGGCCGAACAACCCTTCATCATGTATCCGGCGGCGCAGGTGCCCAACCTGCATGCGGTGGCGATGATGCTGTGCCAGCAGGCGGGCTTCGTGCCGCGCGTCGCGCAGGAGGCGGTGCAGGTGCAGACCCAGGTGAGCCTGGTGGAAAGCGGATTGGGCGTGGCGCTGGTGCCAAGCGTGGCGGCGCGCTACGCCAACCGGCGCGTGCGCTTCCTGCCGTTGTCGAGCCCGCGGCCGGCGGGCCGCATCGGCATTGCGCTGGCGGCGCGGCCCGATGATGGCGACCGCCAGGTGCAGCGCTTCCTGGCGGCGGCACAGGCCGCGGTGCAGGCGGCGGAAGAATAGCCGAAGAAGGTGTGGCCGAAGAAGACGTGCGCCGCGTCAGGCGGCGCGCGGGCGCGGGGCGCGCGGCCGCACCGCGGAGGTCATGCCGGCGCGCTCCAGGTTGACGCCGGGCAGCAGGTGCAGCAGCCGCACCAGCTCGGACTGCCGGTGCGTGCCGGTCTTGCGCAGCGTGTCGCGGATATGCACCCGCACGGTATGGGGCGAGAGGAACTCGCGCTCGGCAATCTCGTTCAGGGTTTCGCCGGCGGCAAGCCGGATGGCGATGATGCTTTCCTTGCGCGACAGCCCGAACAGCGAGGTCAGCACGCCGGCATCCAGCACCGAGCGCGATTCGGAGTTGCCCAGCAGCAGCATTGCCGCGGGCAGCTGCCACGGGCCCTCCACCGGCTGGCGCGACACCAGCGGCGTGACGATGATCGGCACCGGCTGCCCGCCCGAGGTGATATGCATCCACGAGCCCGACGCGGCGTCGGCGCCGCGGCCGCGCATGGCGCCGTCCAGCAGCTTGCGCAGCACCGCCTGCAGCGTGTCGCTGTGGGCGCGCAGCACGCCGTCCTGCAGCGACAGGTAGCTGTCGGCCTGCACCAGCGCTTCGGCCCAGCTGTTGGCGAAGCGCACGCGCAGGTCGGCCTGCAGCACCATCACGCCGAGGCCGGCCAGGCCGAGGCTGGCCAGCCCGCTCAGTTCGAAGTTGCGCTGCTGCATGCGCGCGGCGCGCACCCAGTGCGGCATGACGTGGGACAGGCGCCGTTCGCGCTGTACGGCGCTGATGCTGCCGGCGTTGGTGCCGCTCATCAGCACGCAGACTTCGGCGTTCTCGACCAGCCGCATGCCTTGTTCCAGCTCGCTGCAGGCCAGCGCCGCCGGGGCTGTCGCGGCGCCCCCGCAATGCAGTTCGGCCGCGTCCAACGGGCCGTGGCCGGTGTCGTGGCAAGACGGGTCGAGGGGCCCGGGCAGGCGGTCGGGCAGGCTGGCACCGCCGGTGAAGCAGCCGTGCGGGGTCACGCCGAGGCGGGCATGTCCGGCCAGCTTGTCCCAGATCAGGTAGCGCGGGCTGACGGTGCAGGTGTACCGGGAAAAGAGATCTAGGGCGGCGGGCATGGCCGCGACGTCCAGCGCGGACTCATAGATGGAGTCGACCAGACGATGGAAATCCTCGTCCGTTGTCGGGTGTTCGCCCATGTTCAGATCCCCCCGGTGGCAAACGCCTCTTGCTCTGCGCCACGGCAAGTGGCCACATCCCTTCGTGTTATCGGTTCCGTTCTGGCGTTCTGTAGTGGCGCCGATACGGCTGCTGCCGGCAGCACGCCTGTCCGACGCGCTTGCCGTGCCGCAATCATGCCAAACAATGTTGTATGTTTTATACCCCGTGTTGGGGGGGAAACCCCGATTGTGGGCGCAAGATTCCCAATAAGGCTCATCCCGCGACGCTTTTTTGACTCTGGCGGGCGCGATCGTGGTTACTGGGGCGCCGCCTTGGTCGCCAGTTCGCCCACGGGCAGTTCCACCGCCCCGCCATCGACCTGGATGGTCAAATTCGGCGACGCCATGCGGATGCCAGGCCCGCGTGATCTGCGCCTGCATCAGCGGCCGGGTCTTGATCTGCGCCATCACCACCGGCCCGCTCGGATCGAAGCGGTCCAGGCCCAGGATCTCGAGCCCCTGTCGCATTCGTCGCTTCAGACGATGCATCGGCGGCCCCGATCCCCGAATCTCGAACCCACTCCGGTACAGGCGCTTCTCGCGCCTGCCGGCTTCAACCAGAACGCGGCGGCGCGCAGCGCCGGGCGCATGGCACAAGAGACAAAGGAAAGACGGCATGGAACTCACTGCATCGGTATCGGCAGTGGTAACGGGTGGCGCTTCGGGGCTGGGCGCGGCGACGGCGCGGGCGCTGGCGGCGCAGGGCGTGCGCGTGGCGCTGTTCGACCTGAACGCCGAGAAGGGCGAAGCGCTGGCGCGTGAACTCGGCGGTGTGTTCTGCCAGGTCAACGTGACCTCCGAGGCCGAGGTCGAGGCCGGCTTTGCCAGGGCGCGCGCCGCCATCGGCCAGGAGCGCATCCTGGTCAATTGCGCCGGCACCGGCAACGCCATCAAGACCGCCTCGCGTTCCAAGGAGGCGCCGGACCAGATCAAGCATTTCCCGTCCGATGCCTTCGAGCGCATCATCCAGATCAACCTGATCGGCACCTTCCGCTGCATCGCGCGCTCGGCCGCCGGCATGCTGACGCTGGACAGCGCCGGCGGCGAACGTGGCGTGATCATCAACACCGCCTCGGTGGCGGCGCAGGACGGCCAGATGGGGCAGGCGGCGTACTCGGCATCGAAGGCCGGCGTGGTCGGCATGACGCTGCCGATCGCGCGCGACCTGGCGGGCGAGGGCATCCGCGTCAACACCATCCTGCCCGGCATCTTCAATACGCCGCTGCTGCAGGGCGCGGCCGAGAACGTCAAGGCCGCGCTGGCCGCGTCGGTGCCGTTCCCCAAGCGCCTGGGGCAGCCGGAAGAGTTCGCCTCGCTGGCGGTCGAGATGTGCCGCAACGGCTATTTCAACGGCGAATCGGTGCGTCTTGACGGCGCCATCCGCATGGCGCCGCGCTGAACTCGCGAGCGGCCTGTCGCCATGTGCGGATCCGCGTCACGCGAGTCCGCACCTGGCACGAAATCTTTGGGAGACGCGGATGGATTTCAGCTATCTGACGACGCTGCCTCACGCGGTGCGCCATTTCGCGCGCCTGCGGCCCGAGGCAGTGGCGTATTCGTTCGAAGGCCGGCAGACCACCTACGCCGGGTTCGAGCGCAACACGGACCGCGTGGCGCAGGCCTTGCTGGCCGAAGGCGTAAGCGCGGGCGATCGCATCGGCTATATCGGCAAGAACAGCGACCACTATTTTGAACTGCTGCTGGGCGCGGCCAAGACCGGCGCGGTGATGGCGCCGGCCAGCTGGCGCCTGGCGCCGCCCGAGGTGGAGTTTATCCTCGCGCATTGCGATGCCGTGGTGCTGTTCGTCGGCGCCGAGTCGGCGGCGATGGTGCGCAACCTGCTGCCGGCGCTGCCGCTGGTGCGCAAGGTGGTGGTGATGGAGCCGTGCGACGGGCAGGGCGACTGGCCTTGCTACACCGACTGGCGCGACGCGCATCCGGCCACGCCGCCGGCGCATGAGCCGGCCGCGCACGACGTGGTGCTGCAGCTGTACACGTCGGGCACCACCGGGCGGCCCAAGGGCGCGATGCTGACGCACCGCAACCTGACCATCGGCACCGAGATCAGCGAGCGCGAACACCTGGCCTGGTCGCACTGGGTGGCCGACGATATTTCGCTGGTGGCGATGCCGGTAGCGCATATCGGCGGCTCCGGCTGGGGCCTGCGCAACCTGCTGTCCGGCGCCAAGGGCGTGGTCGCGCGCGAGTTCGATCCGCGCGCGGTGCTCGACTTCATCGAGAAGGAACGCGTCAGCAAGCTGTTCCTGGTGCCGGCCGCGATGCAGATCGTGCTGCGCGACCCGCGCGCGCGCCAGGTCGACTATTCGCGCCTGAAGTACCTGCTGTACGGCGCCGCGCCGATTCCCGCGGCGCTGCTGCGCGAAGGCATCGAAGTGTTCGGCTGCGGCTTCGTGCAGCAGTACGGCATGACCGAGACCACCGGCACCATCGTCGCGCTGCCGCCCGAGGACCACACCACCGACGAGGTGCCGCGCATGCGCGCCGCGGGCAAGGCGCTGCCAGGCGTCGAGCTGAAGGTGGTCGATTACGAGGGACGCCAGCTGGCGCCGGGCGAGGTCGGCGAGGTGGTGGTGCGCTCGCAGCACAACATGGCCGGCTACTGGAAGCAGCCCGAAGAGACCGCGCGGACCATCGATGCCGACGGCTGGCTGCGCACCGGCGACGCCGGCTACATGGATGCCGACGGATACCTGTACATTCACGACCGGGTCAAGGACATGATCATCAGCGGCGGCGAGAACGTCTATCCGGCCGAGGTCGAGAGTGCGATCTACGGCCATCCGCAGGTCGCCGACGTGGCCGTGATCGGCGTCCCCGACGAAAAGTGGGGCGAGGCGGTCAAGGCCATGGTCGTGCTCAAGCCGGGGCAGGCCGCGGACCGCGATGCCATCCTCGCCTGGACGCGCCAGCGCGTGGCGGGGTTCAAGGTGCCGAAGAGCATCGAGTTCGTCGACGCGCTGCCGCGCAACCCGTCGGGCAAGCTGCTGCGCCGCAAGCTGCGCGAGCCCTTCTGGGAGGGGATGAACCGGCAGGTGAACTGAGGCACGCGGCACCGCTTGCGAGCGCAAAGCCCGCCGTCACGGCGGGTTTTTTTTGCGTGGGCGCTTATTTCTTCTTGATCACGCTGACCTTGCCGTCGGCTTCCAGGTACAGCGCCTTGACGTCGTCGAGCGATTCGAGGCCTTCCTGCCGGTACTTGGCTTCCAGTTCTTCGTCGGTGATCGATTCGCGCCGCATGTTGTCGCGCAGCTTGGTGCCGTTGCGCACCAGCAAGACCTTGCGCGGCACGGCAAAGCGCTGGAACGCGGGGGAGTAAAAGGCCAGCACGTCGATCAGCCGGTTCCAGGCGACCAGCGTGACGACCAGCAATACCGCATCGGCGACGCTCTTGGCTTCGCCAGCCATGCCGCTCTGCGCGGCATCGGCGACGATCACGATCACCAGCAGGTCGGCAATGCCGAGCGAACCGACGTCGCGCCGCGCCACGAAGCGGAACAGCATGAACAAGGCCCAGTACATCAGCGTGCCGCGCACGATGATTTCGAGCGGCGACAAGGTGAAGAGAAGGGCGTCGCGCCAGTCGGTCGAAAAATCCATGCGCGATACCCAGCAACTTTCAGGCCACATTACGCGCGGCACGCGCCGGCGGCCCAGGCGCCATCCGGGGCGGTAGTTTTTACATTCGCCGTCTACGTTTATTGCCTGCACGAGGGCACTCCAGCTGTGCCCTCGGCCACCTGCGCTTCCTAGTCCGCCTGGATGCCGAACTCCTTGACGACCTTGGTGTAACGCGCCGTGTCGGCGGCGATCAGCTTCGCCAGTACCGCCGGCTCGCCGCCCGAGGGCGTGACCGCGATGGTGGCCATGCGCGCCACCACGTCGGGCATCTTCAGGATCTCGTTGACGTGCGTGTTGAGCGTGCGCACCACCTCGGCCGGCATGTTCTTCGGCCCCAGCAGTGCCTGCCAGGCGCCGATCTCGACATCCTTGTAGCCCAGCTCGGCCAGCGTCGGTACATTGGGCGCGAACGGCGAGCGCTTCTGGTCGGCCACCGCCAGCGGCACCAGGCTGCCGTTGCCAACGTACTGCGAGATCGCGCCGTAGGTAATGTAGGTGACCGGCACCTGGCCGCCGATCACGTCGACGATGGCGGGCGCAAGGCCGCGGTACGGCACCTGGCTGATCTTGATGCCGGCCGACTTGTTGAACAGCTCGCCCATGATGTGCATCGGCGAGCCGTTGCCCGGGGTGGCATAGGTCTCGACCTTGCCGGCCTTGGCGCGCGCCACCAGGTCGCTGACCTTGGTGATGCCGGTGCCCTTGTTGACCACCACGAACAGCGACTGCGTGCCGATCTGGCTGATCGGCGAGAAGTCGTGCTGCACGTCGTAGCTGGCGCCGGTGCCGGCGCGCAGCACCAGCGGCGCGATCGCGACGGTGTTGGGCGCGAGCAGCAGCGTGTGGCCGTCCGGGTTGGCGCGCGCGACGTAGGCGCTGCCGATGGTGCCGGCGGCGCCGGTGCGGTTTTCCACCACCACGGATTGCTTCAGGCGCGGGGCCAGTTTCTCTGCCAGCATGCGCGCCAGTACGTCGACGTCGCCGCCGGCGGGATAGGCGACGACGATGGTGACGGGTTTGCTCGGGTACGAACCCTGGGCCAGCGCGCCGCCGGCGCCCAGCAGGGCGGCGGGAGCGAGCGTGGCGGCGGCCAGCGTGGCCAGGAGGTGGCGTCGTGCGGACTTCATGATGTTCAGACCTCGGTAAAACCGGGCACCGGCCCGGGGGCGGTGCCGCGTTGCGTGGAACCGGCGCGCGCCGGCGGCTCGGATGGACAGTGCGGACTTAGAAGATGTGCTTGATGCCGAGCATCGAGCCCCACTGGTTCTCGCCCGCGCGCGGGGCCGAACCGGGCGAGCCGCCGCTGACCGACATCGCCAGCTGGCCGCCGTTGTTGATAAAGCCCGCGGTGGCATAGACCGAGGTGCGCTTGCTGAAACTGTAGGTCGCGCGCAGCGCGTAAAGCATGGCCTGGTTGTCGCTGCCGTGGTAGTTCAGGAAGTACACCTGACCGGCCAGGTTGACCGCCGGCGTGATGTCGTGCGAGACGCCGGCGTAGTACAGGTCGCTGACCAGCGTCGGGCTGCCCTCGTTGTCGCGGCGGATCCAGCCGGCGCCGAGCTTGGTGTTCTTCAGCAGCAGGTAGCCGCCCAGCGACAGGCGGTCGTCGGTCAGGTTGCTGCTGGTCAGGCCGCCGAAAGCGCCGGGGCCACCGCGCTGCGAGTCGTACGCCGCGATCACGCCCCAGGTCTTGTTGTCGTAGCCGACCATGGCGGACCATTCGCGGCACGCCTTCTTGTCGGCGGGGTTCTCGCCCGCGCAGTTGGTGCCGGCGGGACTGGGCCCGGCGTTGACCGCGTCGCGCCCGAAGCTGTAGGTGGCGCCGACGACGAAGCCATTGAAGTTGGCCTTGTACGCGACCGCGTTGTCGGCACGCGTGTTGGGCAGGTAGCTGTCGAGCGAGCCCGAGCCGTAAACGTTGGGCCCGAGGATATCGCTGTCGAGGATGGCCCAGAACAGCATGGTGTACTGGCGCCCGAACGACAGCTGGCCGTACGGGTTGCTCAGCCCGACCAGTGCCTGGCGCCCGAACAGGCGCCCGCCCTGGTTGGCGCTGCCGCTGTCGGGCGAGAAGCCCGATTCCAGCACGAACAGGCCCTTGAGCCCGCCGCCCAGGTCTTCCGTGCCGCGGATGCCCCAGCGCGACGGCACCGTGGCGGTGTTGTTGGGCATGCGCACCAGGCCGTCGCCGTTGGCGCCGACATTGCTCACGTACTCGACGCCGCTGTCGATCACGCCGTACAGCGTGACCGACGATTGCGCCGATTGCGCCGAGGCCAGCAGGGGGGAGGCCGCAAGCAGCGCCGCGGCGGTTCGTGCAAGTTTCATCTACCGGTTTCCTTCCGTTTTCCGTCTTGTGGTGTCTTGGTCTTGTGCGCCGGTACCGCTGCGGATGGCGGCACTGGATGTCGTCTCGGCCTCTTTTGTGTTTTATATATGAAACATCAAACAACATAAGAAACGTTGAGCGAAATATAGCCGCGACCTTTCGGAAGATGTGAGGAGGGTTATCCCTAAAGCCTGTGGCCTGGATAACCCGCGCTGGCGTGGCGACGCCGTTTTCCGGTTTTCCTATCGTTAACCCTGATCCCGTCGAAGCCGCGGCAACGCATATCCTTCAAGAGTTTTATTTGACAACTATCGTTTTATATATGGAACAAATTCAACCCGCGATGTCCCCCGATCCGGACCGCGGCTTGCTGGAGGCCCTCGACAGCGGCTTTGCCCAGCGCGTGGCGCAGGTGCATGGCGGGCGCGTCGCCTACCGCTGCGGCGGTGGCTCCGGGCCGGTGGTGGTGCTGCTGCACGGCATCAGCTCCGGGGCGGCGTCGTGGCTGCCGTGCGCCAGCCTGCTGGCCGCGCATGCGCGCGTGATCGCGTGGGACGCGCCGGGCTACGGCGATTCGTCGCCGCTGGCGCAGGCTCGGCCGCTGGCCGCTGACTACGCGCGGCGGCTCGAGCGCCTGCTGGAGACCCTGGGCGTGCAGCCTGCGCTGGTGGTCGGGCACTCGCTGGGCGCGCTGATGGCGGCCGCCTATGCCGCCACCGCGCGTCAGTTGCCCGCGCGCCTGCTGCTGCTGAG
>JABFVP010000009.1 GCA_013362725.1 Cupriavidus sp. | reverse complement strand
CCACGGGCCGCGACACCGGCGACTACCTGCCGTTCATCCAGACCGACGTGGCGGTGAATCCCGGCAACTCCGGCGGACCGCTGATCAACCTGCGCGGTGAAGTGATCGGCATCAACTCGCAGATCTACAGCCGCAGCGGCGGCTACATGGGGATCTCGTTCGCGATTCCGATCGACGAGGCCATGCGCGTGTCGGAGCAGCTCAAGTCGTCCGGGCGCGTGACGCGGGGCCGCATTGCAGTGGCCATCGGCGACGTGACCAAGGAAGTCGCCGACTCGCTGGGCCTGGGCCGTGCGCGCGGTGCGCTGGTCGGCAGCGTCGAGCCGGGCGGTCCTGCCGAAAAGGCCGGCATCGAGGCGGGCGACATCATCCTGAAGTTCAACGGCCGCGATATCGAGCGCGCCTCGGACCTGCCGCGCATGGTCGGCGAGACCAAGCCCGGCACGCGCGTGCCGCTGCAGCTGTGGCGCAAGGGCGCGACCCGCGAGGTCAGCATCACCGTCACCGAGCTGGAGCCGGACGGCAAGGCCCGCGCCCGCAGCGGCGCGACGCCGAAGGATGACAGCGCGCCGCAGGCCGGCAAGCCCAACGCGCTGGGCCTGGTGGTCAGCGACCTGTCCGAGGCGCGCCTGAAAGAGCTCAAGCTCAAGTCAGGCGTCGAAGTCGAAGTGGCCGACGGCCCGGCCTTGCGTGCCGGCATCCGTCCGGGCGACATCATCCTGCGCCTTGGCGACACCGATGTGACCAACGCGCGCCAGTTCAACGAGCTGGTGCGCGGCCTGGACAAGAACCGGATCGCCGCGGTGTTCGTGCGGCGCGGCGACGCCACCCAGGTGCTGACGCTGCGACCCGGCGCCGCCTCGGCGCGCTGACCCACCGTGGCTGGCACGCCCGCGCTGACGCTGTACGGCCGGGCGTACTGCCATCTGTGCGAAGACATGAAAGTCGCGCTGGAGGCGCTCCGGCGCGATTTTTCTTTCACCCTGCATGAAGTCGATGTCGACGCCGATGCCGCGCTCGAGGCGCGCTTTGGCGAGCTGGTGCCGGTGCTGATGCCCGGCACGCCGGCGGACTCGTCGTCGAATGCCACGCCCCTTTGCCACTATTTCCTCGATGAAGCGGCGACTAGGGTCTGGCTTGCCGCACATGGCGCCGCGCGCACCGATCGCTGAGCGCCGCCGGAATCCGCGGCACGCCACCATATGACGACCCGGAAGTCATTGAAAATCCGGTAAAATTGCGGATTGGCGCAAAAATTGCACCCCCGAACCCGCGGTACGCCCGCGCCCGCCTTGCGGCGCGCGGCGCCGGGCCGCTCCACTGCTTGTTGCCGCCCGGGCTCTCAGCCGGCGCTTCCCTGAACACTAGATGGACCATATCCGTAATTTCTCGATCATTGCCCACATCGAACATGGGAAGTCCACCCTGGCCGACCGGATCATTCAGCTTTGCGGAGGGCTGTCGGATCGGGAGATGGAAGCGCAGGTTCTCGATTCGATGGATATCGAAAAAGAGCGCGGCATCACCATCAAGGCGCAGACCGCCGCGCTGAGCTACAAGGCGCGCGACGGCCAGGTCTACAACCTGAACCTGATCGACACCCCGGGACACGTGGACTTCAGCTATGAAGTCAGCCGCTCGCTGTCCGCCTGCGAAGGCGCGCTGCTGGTGGTCGATGCCTCGCAGGGTGTCGAGGCCCAGACCGTGGCCAACTGCTACACCGCGATCGAACTCGGCGTGGAAGTGGTGCCGGTGCTGAACAAGATCGACCTGCCGCAGGCCGACCCCGACAACGCGATCCAGGAGATCGAGGACGTTATCGGCATTGACGCGCAGGATGCCACGCCGTGCTCGGCCAAGACCGGCCAGGGTGTGCAGGACGTGATCGAGGCGCTGATCGCCAAGGTGCCGCCGCCCAAGGGCGATGCCGACGCGCCGCTGCAGGCGCTGATCATCGACTCGTGGTTCGACAACTACGTCGGCGTGGTGATGCTGGTGCGCGTGGTCAACGGCACGCTGCGCACCAAGGACAAGGTGCTGCTGATGGCTACCGGCTCGCAGCACCTGGTCGAGCAGGTGGGCGTGTTCACGCCCAAGTCGATCCAGCGCGACGCGCTGACCGCGGGGCAGGTGGGCTTCGTCATCGCCGGCATCAAGGAGCTGAAGGCCGCCAAGGTGGGCGATACCATCACCACCGTGCAGCGCAAGGCCGAAGCGCCGCTGCCGGGCTTCAAGGAAGTCAAGCCGCAGGTGTTCGCCGGCCTGTATCCGGTCGAAGCCAACCAGTACGAGGCCCTGCGCGAGTCGCTGGAAAAGCTGAGGCTCAACGATGCCTCGCTGATGTTCGAGCCTGAAGTCTCGCAAGCGCTGGGCTTTGGCTTCCGCTGCGGCTTCCTGGGCCTGCTGCATATGGAGATCGTGCAGGAGCGCCTGGAGCGCGAATTCGACATGGACCTGATCACCACCGCGCCGACGGTGGTGTACCAGGTCGAGATGCGCGACGGCACCACGGTCACCGTGGAAAATCCGGCGAAGATGCCGGACCCGAGCAAGATCGAGGCGATCCTGGAGCCGATCGTCACCGTCAACCTGTACATGCCGCAGGAGTATGTCGGCTCGGTGATCACGCTGTGCACGCAGAAGCGCGGCACGCAGATCAACATGAGCTACCACGGCAAGCAGGTGCAGTTGACCTACGAGATCCCGATGGCGGAGATCGTGATGGATTTCTTCGACCGCCTGAAGTCGGTGTCGCGCGGTTACGCGTCGATGGATTACGAGTTCAAGGAATATCGCCCGTCCGACGTGGTCAAGGTCGATATCCTGATCAACAGCGACAAGGTCGATGCCCTGTCGGTGATCGTGCACCGTTCCAATTCGCAATACCGCGGGCGCGAAGTCGCCGCCAAGATGCGCGAGATCATTCGCGATCCAGGCCGCGATCGGCTCCACTCTCATCGCGCGTGAAAACGTCAAGGCGCTGCGCAAGAACGTGCTGGCCAAGTGCTACGGCGGCGATATCTCGCGCAAGAAGAAGCTGCTGGAAAAGCAGAAGGCGGGCAAGAAGCGGATGAAGCAGGTCGGTACCGTCGAGATCCCGCAGGAGGCCTTCCTGGCCATCCTGCAAGTCGACGACAAATAATTGCCGCGCGCAGGGCAGGGGCAGGGCCATGCCCGGCAGCCTTGCCGGCGTGGTGACAGAACAGGCTGTACCAGGATTTCCAAGAACCAGAAGCCGTCATGAATTTTGCACTGATCCTTTTTGTGCTGGTGGTGATCACGGGCGTGGCGTGGGTGGCCGACAAGCTCGTGTTCGAGCGGCAGCGCCGCTCTTCGGCGCGGCTCGCGCTGGCCGAGTTCGATTCGCAGCAGGGCCGCCTGCAAGGCAGCTTCGGCACCGCCGATGCCGACGCCACGCGCAAGCGCCTGGCCGAGGAAAAGCTGCGCCAGCCATGGTGGCTGGAGTATTCGGCCAGCTTCTTCCCGGTGATCCTGGCGGTGTTCGTGCTGCGTTCGTTCGTGGTCGAGCCGTTCAAGATCCCGTCCGGCTCGATGATCCCGACGCTGCTGATCGGCGACTTCATCCTCGTCAACAAGTACGAGTACGGCATCCGCCTGCCGGTGGTGAACAAGAAGATCATGGACATGGGCGAGCCCCAGCGCGGCGACGTGATGGTGTTCCGCTACCCGAAGGACCCGTCCCTCGACTACATCAAGCGCGTGATCGGCGTGCCGGGCGATGTGGTGCAATACGCCAACAAACGCCTGACCATCAACGGCAAGCCGGCCGAATACACGGCGCTGCCCGACTTCCTCGACGAGGAGCGCCTGGCCTATTCGCGTCATTTCCGCGAAAAGCTGCCGGGCGGCGTCGAGCATGGCATCCTGAACGACGCCGACCGCCCGGCGTTCATCGGCGGCGCGGATCCGGATTTTCCGTACCGGGACAACTGCACCTACAATCAACAGGGTGTGACTTGCAAGGTACCTGCGGGTCACTATTTCGTCATGGGCGACAACCGCGACAACAGCCTGGATTCCCGTTACTGGGGATTTGTGCCGGACCAGAACATCGTCGGCAAGGCGTTCGTGATCTGGATGAACCTGGGCAATTTCGGACGCGTGGGATCTTTTAAATAAGCATCTGGCGCGGCGCAAGAACACTCAACAAAACGAGGGCAGGCGCGATGGGTCGATTTGGGAAGGTGGGGGCAGCAAACCATCCGGCAGGGCGCCGGGGCGGCGCAAGCGGGTTTTCCGTGTGGACGCTGCTGGTGATCGTGGTGTTCGTGGTCGGCGTGGCCTTGCCGGCCTTGCGCGCGATCCCGAGCCTGGTGGAATATTTTTCGGTCAAGCGCGCCGCCGGCTATGCCAAGCAGCGCGCCGCCAACAAACGTGAAGTGGTCGAATTCTTCGAGAAGCAGGCCGCCATCGACCGCATCACCGCGGTCAAGGGCGAAGACCTGCTGATCCGGGAAGACGATAACGGCACCATCCAGTCGGTCGATTTTTCGTACCGCACCGAGGTGCCTGTCTACGGACCCCTGAGCCTGTTGATTACCTATTCAGGAACGCAGCACTGATATGAACCTCGACGCCTTGCAGCAACGACTCGGCTACCGATTCAGCAAGCCCGAATTGCTGCAACAGGCGCTGACGCACCGCAGCCACAGCGCCCAGCACAACGAACGCCTGGAGTTCCTCGGCGACTCGGTGCTCAACTGCGCCGTGGCCGACATGCTCTATGGCATGTTCGGCAAGCTCGACGAGGGCGACCTGTCGCGGGTGCGCGCCAACCTGGTCAAGCAGCAGGCGCTGTACGAAATCGCCCAGATGCTGCAGTTGTCCGACACCCTGCGCCTGGGCGAGGGCGAACTGAAGAGCGGCGGCTTTCGCCGCCCCTCGATCCTGGCCGATGCGCTGGAAGCCATCGTCGGCGCGGTGTTTCTCGACGCCGGCTTCGACGCCGCGCGCGCGCTGATCCGCAAGCTCTATATCCCGATCCTGGAGCAGGTCGATCCGCGCACGCTGGGCAAGGATGCCAAGACCCTGCTGCAGGAATACCTGCAGGGCCACAAGATTGCCCTGCCGCAATATAACGTAATCGCCACACACGGTGCCGCGCACAGCCAGCAGTTTGAAGTCGAGTGCACCGTGCCTAAACTGGAAGTCCGGGTGTTCGGCACCGGCGCGTCGCGGCGCGCCGCCGAGCAGGCCGCCGCCAAGCTGGCGCTGGATGAAGTCCAGAAGCTGGTGCCGCAGCTGCTCAAGCGCAGCCGCGCCGAGCGTACCGGCAAGACCCGCAAGCAACCCCAGCCGCAGGACCCGCAGCTGTCTCTCAGGTTGAAGGAATGACCGAATCTACCCATCCGCAGCAAGACGCGGCGGATACCCCGGCCGCGGCGTTCCGCTGCGGCACCGTGGCCATCGTCGGCCGTCCCAACGTGGGCAAGTCCACGCTGATGAACGCGCTGGTCGGCCAGAAGATCAGCATCACCTCGCGCAAGGCGCAGACCACGCGGCATCGCATCGTCGGCATCCAGACCACCGATGACGCGCAGTATGTGTTCGTCGACACGCCCGGCTTCCAGACCCGCCACGCCAGTGCGCTGAACCGTTCGCTGAACCGCGCGGTAACGTCGACGTTGTCGTCGGTGGACCTGGTGCTGTTCGTGGTCGAGGCCGGCTACTACGGCGCCGACGACGAGAAGGTGCTGTCGCTGCTGCCGAAGAACACGCCGGTGCTGCTGGTGGCCAACAAGCTAGACCGTATCGGCGAGAACCGCTCGGAAGTGATGATGCCCTTCCTGGAAAAGATGGGGCAGCTGTTCCCGTTCCGCGAAGTGGTGCCGATGTCGGCCAAGACCCGCGACCATATCGCGCGGCTGTTCGACATCATCCGGCCTTACCTGCCGGAAGGCGAGCCGATGTACGACGCCGACGCCATGACCGACCGCAGCGAGCGCTTCCTGGCTTCGGAAATCATCCGCGAGAAGGTGTTCCGCTGGACCGGCGACGAACTGCCGTACACCAGCACCGTGATCATCGACAAGTTCGAGACCGAAGGCCGCCTGCGCCGCGTCTTTGCCACCATCCTGGTCGAGCGCGATGCGCACAAGGCCATGATCATCGGCAACAAGGGCAGCAAGCTCAAGCAGATCTCGACCGAGGCGCGCCTGGACATGGAAAAGCTGTTCGACGGCAAGGTCTACCTGGAAATGTGGATCAAGGTGAAGAGCGGCTGGGCCGACAACGAAGCCGGCCTGCGCGCATACGGCTACGAGTGAGCCCGGCACCGGTCCCGACGCCCAACCTGACAGCGAGCCCCCAGCGAGCGCCCCGTGAGCAAGACCGCTGACATCGCGCGCGTGCCCGCGGCCAAGCCGCGGCGCGCCGACCCCGTGGTCGACGAGGCCGCCGAACTGCTCGACAGCGGCGCGCTGCCCGGCATGGCGGACGCCGCCGCGCGCGCGATGATGGATCGCGCCATGCGCATCGTGCCGGCGCGGCCCGAATCGCGCGTGGCCGAGCAGCCGGGTTTCGTGCTGCACGCCTGGCCCTACCGCGAGACCAGCCTGATCCTGGACCTGTTCACGCGCGACTATGGGCGCATCTCGATGGTGGCCAAGGGCGCCAAGCGTCCGCACTCGGCGCTGCGCGCGGTGCTGCAGCACTTCCATCCGGTCTCGGTGTCATGGAGCGGCCGCGGCGAGGTCAAGACCCTGACCAAGGCCGAGTGGGTCGGTGGCATGCCGCCGCTGGACGGCGATGCGCTGCTGTCGGCGTTCTACCTGAACGAACTGCTGATGCGCTTCTGCCCGCGCGAGGACGCGCATCCGGTGCTGTTCCGCCATTACCTGTCGACACTGACGCGGCTGGCGCACGGCGAGCCGGCCGGCCTGGTGCTGCGCGGCTTCGAGCGCGTGCTGCTGCAGGAAACCGGTTTCGCGGTGGCCTTTGACCAGTGCCTGAGCACCGGCGAGCGGGTGCTGCCGGGCCTCGACTATGTCTACCAGCCCGAGCGCGGCGTGCGCCGGGCCCAGCCGAGCGATCCGTCGACGTGGCCGGTGGTGTCGGGCCAGACCCTGCTGGACATGGCGCAGGACGACTACAGTCGCGCGCAGACCGCCGTGCAAAGCCGCGCGCTGATGCGGTTCCTGCTGCATTATTATTTGCAAGGCGCGCCGCTGAAGACGCGCCAGATACTGATCGACCTGCAGTATCTCTGATCGACAATAACCGACTTGCTCCTGCAACTGCTCGCATGATCTTCCACGCAAATCCGGGCGTCATCGACCTTGGCGTCAATATCGACCACGTGGCCACGCTGCGCAACGCGCGCGGCACGGTGTACCCCGATCCCATTCGCGCCGCGCTGCTGGCCGAGCAGGCCGGCGCCGACCTGATCACGCTGCATCTGCGCGAAGACCGCCGCCATATCCGCGATGCCGACGTGCGCGCGCTGCGCCCGCAACTGGCCACGCGCATGAACCTGGAATGCGCGATCACCCAAGAGATGCTCGACATCGCCTGCGAGATCCGCCCGCAGGACGTGTGCCTGGTGCCGGAGCGCCGCGAAGAGGTGACCACCGAGGGCGGGCTCGACGTGGCCGGCCGCTTCGAGCAGGTCAAGGCCGCGTGCGCGCAGCTGGCCGGCGCCGGCATCCGCGTGTCGCTGTTCATCGATCCGGACGTGGACCAGATCGCCGCGGCCGCGGCCTGCGGCGCGCCCGTGATCGAGCTGCACACCGGCCGCTATGCCGACGCGCATACGCCGGACGAGCAGGCAATCGAGTTCCGCCGTATCGCCGATGGCGTCGATGCCGGCCAGCAGCACGGCCTGGTGGTCAATGCCGGCCACGGTCTGCACTACACCAACGTGCAGCCGATTGCGGCGCTGCCGGGCATCAAGGAACTGAACATCGGCCACGCCATCGTCGCGCATGCGGTCTTCGCGGGCTGGGAGAACGCGGTGCGCGAGATGAAGGCGATCATGGTAGCCGCGCGCCTGGGTACGCAATATCCTGCCGCGAGCACTCCGGCGTGATTTACGGCATCGGCACCGACATCATCCAGATCGCCCGCGTGCAGGGCGTGATGACGCGCACCAACGGCCGTTTCGCCGAAAAGGTGCTGGGCTCCGACGAGCTGGCCAAGTACCATGCGCGCAAGGCGCGTTCGGAAAAGCGCGGCCTGGCGTTTCTGGCGACGCGCTTCGCCGCCAAGGAAGCGTTCTCCAAGGCGATCGGCCTGGGCATGCGCTGGCCGATGACGTGGCGCGCGATGGAACTGATGAACCTGCCGTCCGGCGAGCCCACCGCGGTGTGCCATGGCGAGCTGGCTGCGTGGCTGGCGGAACGCGGGCTGGTCGTGCGGGTCAGTGTCAGTGACGAACATGATTACGCAGTCGCCTTCGCCATTGCCGAGCGCAGCGGCGCGGCGGCGTCTCAACCTGCAGCCTTGTGAACCCAACCCCTTCCATGTCCAAGAAGAATTCCGGCAAGCGGCCGGGCCCGGTGGTCCTCGATGTCGTCGGCAAGCAGCTCGACGCGGAAGACGCGCGCC